>CACXEH010000061.1 GCA_902766625.1 uncultured Bacteroidales bacterium
AAGTATTGGTCAAATCACTCTGCGTAGGAGCGACAGCTACCCAGTCACCATATCCGCCAAATCGCTGTATATAATTTACAGCTCGCTTCTCATTATATTGCACATAGCGCTTCATAGCCTCGTAGTTTTCTTCCAGCATCGTCTTGTCGCCATACTGAAGATAAACCTGCCAGGGCAGGATGACGCCCACATCAGCCCAACCGAAAGCAGTACCAAACACTTTACATGTGGGATTGACATCCTTGAACCCGCCTTCTGCTGACTGATCGTCCCTTACGGTCAACATCCACCGATGATAAAAAGGATTGACATTGCGGTTGTAAGTAGCAGTTCTGCAGAATATCTGTGCATCACCGCTCCAGCCTGCACGCTCGTCACGTTGAGGACAGTCTGTCGGGATGGACACGAAGTTACCTCTCTCACCCCATTGGATGTTGCTGAACAACTGGTTTATCAGTTTATCGGATGTCTTATAGTCGCAGTTGTTTCTATCTTGCAAGGAGTTGAGCACTATCACTTGGACATTCTTCAGGGGCAGGGCTTCATCGATGCCCGTAATCTCTATATAACGGAAGCCATGACAAGTAAAATGAGGTTCAAATATTTCACCTTCCGCCGTGCCCTTCAGTGTGTAATGGTCTGTAGACATAGCAGAGCGATAATTCTCCGTGTACATCTGTCCTTTTTTTGCTTTATACTCTTCTATAGTATATGGTGGCACAGGATCAACAGGAATAACATCCGGATACAGCATTTCAGCATACTTCAGCGTTATTGTCTGTCCGTTTCTACCTTTAATATAGATGCGCGGCACGCCCACAAGGTTCTGCCCCATGTCGTAAATATAAGTATGAGGCAGAGGCTGGGTCATACCCTGCGCTACGAGTATCGTGTCGGGACGGACAGGCTGGCCGATATAGGGTGTAATCTTCACATTGGGGTCTAACGCTTCATAAACCTTACAGCGCTTCCAAGCAGAAGCATCAAAGTCAGCTGTATTCCAATTGTATATCTCGCGTCGTGCGTCATAGTCTACACCATCAAACAAATCGTTTGTCATGATAGGGCCGTCATTGCTGCACAGCCAACTGTCATCAGTAACGTGTGTCTCCTTGGAGCCGTCCTCATATTCAATAACCAGTTTTGCCAACAGAGACAGACTGGCCCCGTAACAGTCATACCATTTCGGATTTAAATAGCGTACACCTTTCCACCAGCCCGTGCCCAGAACAGCCCCGACGACATTGTTACCTTTCCTGAGGACATCGGTCAAGTCATAGGTATTATACATTAACCTGAAGTTATAGTCTGTCCAACCTGGATTAAAGAAATCATCACTCAAATTATCGCCATTCAGTGACAACTCATAAATACCTCTGGACGTAGCATATAACGTTGCTTTCTTCACGTTTTTATTAATGCTGAACGATTTTCTGAGCATAGGGGCAGCAACATCACCGTTTGGCGTCCAGATTTGCACCTCACCGCTTCCGTCAACAACATGCTTAGCGTCATCCGAGTAAAATAGTGTATGATGCTTATAATCACTGATACGAATATTACTGATTTCAGATTTTTGGTCTTTAAGATGTTCTATTCCTATGGCATGCAGACGGTGCATCTGCCGCCATTTGGTGTCATCCTTCAAGACAAACGCCGTCGCCTTTTCAGAAGCCCTGATGACTTGTCCGTCAACCTTAAGCGTTATTTCGTATTGCACATACTCTTCAGGACGGTTGACCAACTCTATATGATGGATGTCATGACAGGTTCCCTCTTTGATTACGGAGGAAATGTCAACCCTTGCATCCTCTATTTTCTTGCCGTCTGAAGTATGGTAGAAAATAATTTCGGGGCGTTGACTTCTTTTTACCACAGTACGCTTGCGCGCATCTTGGCTTATAGTCTCCAATTCTGTAATATTATATTGAATGCCCCAATAGTTTTGAGAGTCTATGGCACCAAAAAGAAAAGAAGCAGCATGGCTGCCTTCAGGAACTTTCACATCAAAATTGAAAATAAGGTTACTTGCATATTTTGACAAGCCTTCCTGCGGAGAGCCTATCCATTGCGCCCCGCTCCAACCCTCATTCATCAGCGAGGTTTCAAACCACGCCGGCTCAGACTCAGTCATTTTCCCTTTCTCGTCCCATACCTGAACCTGCCAGAAATATCTCGTACAGGGCTTCAACGGAGTACCATTATAATAACGGCATACACTCCGTGAACTTTTTTGTTTTTGAGAATCATATACCAGTCTGTTGGCTTGAAGGTCTGACTCACTTGTCGCAACAATTATGCGGTAAGCAGTCTGTGCCGCCTTGTATTGTCCGGCTGCATCCATCTTCCAACTAAATACCGGCGTGCCTTCAACAGACAAGGGTGCAACTTCATAATTGGTTCTCAAATCATAAATAGTTTTAGCATTCACGCTTAAAGAAAAAACAAAAAGAACAAGCGCTACTTTCCATGAAAGACCGTTTACAGCCATATAAAATCAAATATAAACATTATTTATGCAAATTTAACGATTTTCAGCCGAAACAATGGTTTCTATCACAACATTTCAACATTTGCTTAGACATAGATATCAACAATAATTACTAACTTTGCACATATCAATAATGAAAAAGTTTTCCACTATATTATTTTTGTTGACACTCGCATATACTGCAGTATGTGCGCAGCGAGTCATCACGGCCAACAACGAAACTCTCGGCCCTGCTTCACGGAGTACAACCCGTTCGGCAGACAACAATAAAAAGACAAAAAAAGAAGAAGCGCCAATAGGTTTGCGCACATGGACCGTCTCGCGCTTCAACGATATCGACTCATGTGCCATTGATACTTTTTCGCATCAATTTCATAAAGAAAACTATACTGAAGGCATAACCGGAAGATACAATTCCCTGGGCAACATGGGCTCACCTCGTCAGTCACGTATCTTTACAGACCGTCCAGGCTTCAACTATTTCATCTTTGCGCAGCCATATGATTTCTTCCTAAAGCCATTTGAAACGTTTCATTTCACTAACACACTCTCTCCTATCACCAATATTACTTACCATGAAACAACAAGTTCGGATGACGGAGAGGACCATATCCACGCAAAATATGCCATAAACATCGATAAGACTGCAGGCATTGGATTTCATCTGAATTATCTGTACGGACGCGGTTACTACTCGCATCAGCAGACATCTCAATTTGGAGCCACACTATATGGTTCTGTAATAAAAGATAAGTATCAGGCGCATGTACGTTTGTTTTCCAACTATCTGAAATCTGCAGAAAACGGTGGAATAACAGACGACGACTTCGTGTCGCATCCTGAGAAGTTTCCTTCAAGTTTTGACACAAAAGACATCCCGACAAACCTTGACAGAGTATGGAATAGAATGTATATTAACGGCGGAGAGCTTACCCACAGTTATAGTCTTGGATTCCATCGAGTAAAAGAAGGACAACATGTAACTTTTGAAGACAGTGTCAGACTTAAACTCATCAAAGGCAAAGCGCTTGCGGCACGTTTGTTGGCCGACAGCCTCCGCAAAGATTCTTTGAAAACGAAAGTTAAGCATCCGGCAGAGGTCGCGCCTGTATTGGCGACTGCTGACAGCATCTCGCAAGATAGTACGCATGCTTTAGCCGCTGCGCCTAAAGTGCTTAGAGTTGAAGAACTTCCGGAGGAAACCAAGGACACTCTTCCGCAAATCGACGTGACATTCGTTCCTGTCACTAGTTTTATACATACCTTACAAGTATACTCTAACCAACGGACATTTACGGCGAAAGAGGACATGTCACATTTCTTTACTAACGATTTCTATCAACTGACAGACAATAACACTTTTGATAAAATCCGTAATGTACAAGTAAGTAATCTGTTCGCTATTGAACTGCGTGAGGGATTCAACAAATGGGCTGTATCTGGATTACGCCTATTTGTCCAGCACGATTTCAACCACTATGCATTGCCTCTGACACCAACATCCCATAAGACATTCAACGAAAACAGGGTTACGCTTGGCGGCATGCTATTACGACGCCAAGGCAAATACTTCAATTACAATCTCCTTGGCCAGACATCATCCGACGGCGACAGCTGGGGCGAATTTGAGGTCAAAGGTTCAGGTAACTTAAATCTTCCGTTATGGGGTGATACAATTAACCTTAATGTATATGGAGCAGCCGTAAATCAACGCCCAACATTCTTCTACCGTCATTTTCAATCCAGATTTGAATGGTGGGACAATGATAACCTGGACAACCAGTTTACCACACGCATAGGTGCAGTTTTAAGCAGTAAACGTACCAAGACCCGCCTGTCTGTTGACTTCCAAAATATAAAGAACTACACCTATTTCGGCACTACTTACACACCTACGACAATAGGAAGCACAGCTTACAACACCATGTCTGCCAGTGTGAACCAAGCCAACAGCAACATTCAAGTCTTCACCGCCTCACTAAATCAGGATTTTCGTTTCGGAATCTTAAATTGGGAAAATGAGATTGTTTACCAGAAATCCAGCAAAGAGGAAGTTCTTCCCCTGCCCGATGTATCACTCTATACAAATCTATATCTGTTATTCAGAATTGCCAAGGTTCTCCGGGTAGAGTTCGGCGGAGACATGCGCTACTTCACATCATATTATGCACCTACATATAATCCCGCTTTAGGTATGTTTGCCAACCAGCCGTCAGCTGAAAAGATAAAAGTCGGCAATTATCCTATTATTGATATATATGCCAATTTTCATCTCAAGCACACGCGCTTCTATGTTATGTACAGCCATATCAACTATAGTAATGACGGATCAAAGTCTTTCCGCGCACCGCATTACCCTGCTAATCCAGGCATGCTAAAACTTGGACTTTCATGGAATTTCTTTAACTAATAAATCATGTATATGAAACGCTTTTATTTTCTTACAATCGCATTTATGGCCTTAAGCCTCATCATCGGGTGCAAGAACAAGAAGAGTAACATTGAGCAGCCTAAGGAGGATGACATTGAACAGGAAGATTGGGTAATTACCGGTCCGCGTCCGGAACCTGGAAGAGAATTAACATTGAAAGAGAAATCCTTGATTGATACACTCAAGCCACATTCCCAAGTGATGAAAAGAGATTTCAAGAATGAGGAATATAACACGGAAAAAGAAACAAAAATCGGCAAATTAACTTTCACCGGATACCAGCCCAGCCATCACATGAAAGTAGAAGGCATAGAGATTTACCACAATGGTTCTTTGGTAAATCATGGCACTGAAGAAGGCATTACCTATTGGGAAGGCGACGGTGACGTGTGGGTTATCTACCATGATCCCGGAGAAATGGCTAAACATAATTTCAAGATTCACGGCAGGTTGCAAGAGAAAATGGATTTCCGATAAATAATCACAAGTAACATTATACAAAGAGGGTGAAATACAGTATTGCATTTCACCCTCTTGCTTTCCAGTTATATTTAGAAATCTGCTGTTTTCGGAGTACGCGGGAATGGTATTACATCCCTTATATTTTGCATACCTGTCACAAAGAGTATCAGACGCTCAAAGCCTAAACCGAAGCCACCATGAGGGCAAGAACCGAATTTACGCGTGTCAAGATACCACCACATATCTTTCATAGGTATATCGCGTGACTTAATCTCATTGATGAGCTTATCGTAGCTTTCTTCACGAACAGATCCGCCGATGATTTCGCCGATAGCGGGGAATAAGACGTCAGTACCCTGAACAGTCTCTTCCATCTCCTTACCATTGAAGATTGGTTTCTTCTCATCTATTTTCATGTAGAAAGCCTTGATTGCCTTCGGATAATTGGTCATAATGACAGGCTTTTTGAAGTATTCCTCAACAAGATAACGCTCATGCTCTGAAGCCAAGTCATCGCCCCAGTTGCATGGAAATTCAAACTTCTTGCCATTCTTCACAGCCTCCTGCAGAATCTCAATGCCCTTAGTGTAAGGCAGACGCACAAAATCTTCTTTAATGACAGACTGCAGACGTTCTATCAAACCTTTGTCTATCATTTTATTCAAAAATTCCAAATCGTCCTTACAGTTATCCAAGGCCCATTTCACGCAATATTTAATGAAGTCTTCCTCCAAATCCATCAAGTCCTCCATATCAATAAAGCACACTTCCGGCTCTATCATCCAGAACTCTGCAAGATGGCGAGGTGTATTGGAATTTTCAGCGCGGAATGTCGGACCGAAAGTATATATCTGTCCCAATGCCGTCGCACCAAGTTCGCCTTCAAGCTGACCGGAAACTGTGAGCGATGTCTGCTTACCGAAGAAATCGTCATCATAGATGATACTGCCGTTCTCATCCTTCTTGAGGTCATAGAGGTTTTTGGTAGTCACCTGGAACATCTGGCCTGCACCCTCACAGTCGCTCGCAGTAATCAATGGCGTATGAAAATAGAAATAGCCGTGCTCATGGAAATATTTATGGATGGCTATCGCCATATTATGACGGATACGCATCACTGCACCGAAGGTATTGGTACGCAGGCGCATGTGGGCATATTGCCGCATATATTCAAAGCTCTGTCCTTTTTTCTGCATCGGATAATCAGAAGGACAAGTACCATATATCTCTATGGCAGTGGCCTGTATCTCACTGGACTGACCTGCAGCAGGGCTTTCTGTCAAGACTCCTGTAACACTCAGACATGCACCTGTCGTGATTTGTTTGAATAGTTCTGCATCAAACTTGTCCGTATCCGCAACAATCTGCACATTCTTAATCGTTGACCCGTCATTGAGTGCTATAAAATGTACCGATTTGCTGTCACGGTGAGTTCTGACCCAGCCTTTTACTATGACTTCTTTGCCATAATCTACAGACTTGAGTATTTCTACGACTTTTGTTCTTTTCATTTCTATTTTTTCTTTAATATCATTCAAATGCACCCATCTTCAACATTGAAACTTCATCTGCTGTCAGATAACGCCATGCGCCTCTTCTAAGATTTTTCTTAGTCAGCCCGGCGAAATAGACACGGTCAAGTTTTGCTACATGATAGCCGAGGGTTTCAAAGATGCGGCGTACAACACGGTTTTTCCCGCTGTGAATCTCTATGCCGACCTGTTTTTTGTCGTCATCTTTCGCATATTCAATAGCATCTGCCTTAATCTCGCCGTCGTCAAGAGTCACACCTGTACGTATCTTTTCCATATCCTCTTCTGTCACTTCCTTGTCAAGGAAGACGTGATATATTTTCTTTTTCAGATATTGAGGGTGTGTCAATCGGGACGCCAGCTCACCGTCATTGGTCAGGAGGAGTACGCCTGTCGTGTTCCGGTCAAGTCTGCCGACTGAATATATGCGTTCGGTACATGCTCCTCTGACGAGGTCCATGACCGTCTTGCGGTTTTGCGGGTCTTCACATGTCGTGATATAACCTTTGGGTTTGTTCAGCAGGACATATATTTTGTCCTCCATCTTTACCACTCTGTTTTTGAACTTGACCTCATCGGTCAGCATTACCTTTGTACCGAGTTCGGTCACTACGGTATCGTTCACCTTTACAAGGCCGACTTGTATAAATGTGTCGGCATCACGGCGTGAGCATACTCCGGCATTTGCCAAAAATCTGTTCAGACGAATTGGTGTCTCCGGATCTGCAGCCAAATCCTTATACCTCACTACATGTGCAGGTATCTGCATTTCCGATGATTTCTTTTTCTTCTTGGGTTGGGGCTTTGGCTTTGCCTGTTTGGGGGTAACCGGACGTGAAGGATAATTTCCTTTTGCATAAGCTACGCGGGGACCGCGTCTGCGGCCATCTTCCATATTATAATTTCTGCTACCGCTGTATTCTCTTCCACCATAGTCTTCACGTCTCCTTCTCTGCGGATATTCGACGCCAGCATCATGATATGTCCTGAGATTATTGGTATACTGCATCTCGTCATTATCATGATACCGTGAGTCTGGCCTTCTGTCACTCATGTACGGCCTCCTGCCTGCACTGCCACGCTCATCATAATATGAGGGTCGCTGGTACGACGGCCTTCTTTCATAGAAACTGTCATGACTATAACGGTCACGGGGACTGAAAGGCTGACGGTCTCCCAGTGTGCTGCCTCTGTTAAAGTCCACTTTTTCCACTTTGGGTATGCGTCTGCGCATACGATGCTCTGACTGCCTCCCGGCAGCGTTTTCGCCCTGTAGGGAATCCTCTTTAGGATTATTGTTAAAATCCTCTGTCATAATTTTTTTATATAATATCGTTCATACAAAAAGGATGCTTTTTATAAACCCGTGTAAGTCATCGGAGTGATGTTTCTCAATTCTTCCTTAACAGACTCCTTGACGTCCAGCTGGTTTATAAACGCCTTTATGGTTTCTTCTGTTATTGACGAGTTGGTACGCGTCAGTTGTTTTAACGTCTCGTATGGATTAGGATAACCCTCACGCCTCAAAATCGTCTGGATACCCTCTGCTACTACCGACCAGCAATTATTCAGATCATCGAGAATAGCTTCCTCGTTGAGCAGCAATTTGTTCAATCCTTTCATCGTGCTCTTTATGGAAATAAGCATGTGACCCAGAGGCACGCCTATATTTCTTAAAGTCGTTGAGTCCGTGAGGTCACGTTGCTGACGCGAGATAGGCAGTTTCATGCTCAAATGCGCCAGGATGGCATTGGCAAGCGACAGATTGCCCTCCGAGTTCTCAAAGTCAATCGGATTTACTTTATGCGGCATCGCACTGCTCCCCACTTCATTGGCTTTAATTTTCTGCTTGAAATAATTCATGGAAATATATTGCCACATGTCACGGTCCATGTCAATAATTATAGTATTGATGCGCCGCAAGTTGTCAAATAATTGCGCAAAACTGTCATAGTTTGAAATCTGTGTCGTGTATTGTTCACGAGACAGCCCTAAAATGTCATCAACAAAATTGTCGGCAACTTTCTTCCAGTCGGTTTCCGGATATGCTGCACAATGGGCATTGAAGTTGCCCGTCGCTCCGCCGAACTTTGCCGTAATCTTACATTTTCTCAATTCTTCGGCTTGCTGTTCAAGACGGTATGAGAACACACGTATCTCCTTGCCGAGTCTGGTCGGCGACGCCGGCTGACCGTGCGTGTGTGCAAGCATAGGTATATCCTTCCACTCCTCCGCACATGCATTGAGCTTATCAATCAATTCCTGCAACTGGGGCAGATAAACATCATTCAAGGAATCTCTCAGCATCAAAGGGAATGACGTGTTATTGATGTCCTGCGACGTAAGACCGAAATGCACAAAATTCTGATAAGCAACAGGGATGTCCAAGGCTGTCATCTTCTGTTTGATGTAATACTCCACAGCCTTGACATCATGATTGGTCGTTTTTTCTATGTCCTTTACCTTTTGCGCCTCCTCAGGTGTAATGTCCTGATAAAGCTGGCGAAGATGAGGATAGACGGATTTATCGATACCTGCCAACTGAGGCAAAGGCATTTCACAAAGCATGATAAAATACTCTATCTCAATTCTGACACGGTACTTAATCAACGCATATTCCGAGAAGAAACTTGACAACTCTCTGGTTTTATCCTGATATCTGCCATCTATGGGACTTACTGCAGTCAAACTATTAAAATCCAACATTTTTTTATGTTCTAAGTATGAGATTCTGTCTCTATAACATTAAACTAACATTCATATCTAAAAAAGAGTCGCTCTATAAGCCGGGTTCTGTAACATTTCTGTCTCTGTCATTTATCTACATCTGACGTCACCGCCAGACTCTATCGTTCTACCCTCCAGCGTTTTGTGTATCGAACGAGCAGCTCTCAGACGCTGGTATACTTGAACTTTCAGCATTCGGGTTGTACACGACATATATCGCTATAAGCCGTCGTGAGATCTTACCTCACGTTCTCACCCTTACCTTGCGGCGGTTATTTTCTTCTACAATGCCATACCCTCACGGATATCTTCCCGTTAAGAAGCAAATTGCTCTGCACTGCCCGGACTTTCCTCTTGCTCTCACGAACAAGCGACAGACCAAGCAACTCTTATAAATTGCAAAATTATAATTTTATCTTGAATTAATCTATAATTATTTAACAATAATTTAGCCTTTCTTCGCAATTACATCAGCACACGTGTTTCAGGACACAGTCCAATGGAAGCAGGAGGAAAATCCGGCGCTATGACGGCACAAGTTTTATCTTCTATCCTTCAGGACATAAGTTCCATCCCGTGGAATGTATATTCCAGCCTATGGAACGGAGAATGTATCGCATAATGGCAGCAAGCATAACGCACAGAAAAAAGCTCACGCCACAGGCTGCAAAAAGTAATGCATCCGTCCGCAAAATCTACGGCAACAGGAAGACCAAGGTCATTTCCAACAATCCTTACAGCGTTTCTTTGCCAATTTAACGGAGTCTTCCTCGCAAGCCTTTACCTTCTTGGAGTTCTTTATGTGGAAGCATGAAGGCTTGGCGTGATATATATTAGAACCTTCCACGGTATAGACTTTGGGCCTTGTCGTTTTGAGCGTATCGACACAATTTTTACATGGTTTCCTGTTTTTTACCGCCTGTTCGCGGTAGAGCTCAACGACTTCAGAAGCATTCTTCAGCGCCCGACACTCTTTGCTGTTGTGATACTTGTCCGAATTCGGCGTACCATAAACAACATCCGTCGAGTCTTTTACAACAACTTCCTCCACTTTGGCGTCCGAGTCGGAACTGTTAGCCCCGCACCCCAACACAAATGGCAACACAAATAACCATGTCAATCGTTTTAGTTTCATAAAAAGCATGTTTTGATCGATTATAACTTCAAAATTACTAATAAAAATTGGAATAAACGGCCTGATTTCCCGGACAGATATCGCTTGCCGTCAACGGCACGGATGCCACGCACAAATATTTTCCTCTTTCTGCAAGACGGACCTTATTTTTTATTATTTTTGTAAAATAAAAACTACATATGAATAGCAGATGGATTGCGACGCTGTGTGCGCTCCTTATCGGATACTTGTCACTGAATGCGAAAAACATTAGACTGACAGAACAGGAAGCCGCCCTGAACGGCAGGCATCTGTGCACGGATTATATACAATCAGCCCTTGACAAATGTTCCAGAAGCGGAGGCGGCGTGGTCACGCTTTCCCCCGGCCGTTATCTGACCGGCACTCTTTATCTGCGAAATCACGTTGAGCTCCATTTGGAAAGAGGAGCATATCTGCTCGGCGATGTTCACGTGACAGACAAAAACATATATCCCAAGCAGGCACTTATCTATGCCGAAGACATTGAGGATGCGGGTATCAGCGGACAAGGTACCATTGACGGCCAGTCCAATACAGAGGGATTCCTTTCCCAAGGTTTTCGTGTCAACGACAACAAACGACCCAACGGATTATTTTTTTACCGGTGTAGAAACATCAGTTTCAGCGACTTCAACCTTCTCAATGCAGGCAATTGGACATTCCGCTTGCAAGAGTGCGACGGAGTCCGCATAAACGGCATCTTTTTGAAATCGCTCGCCCAAGGCAACAACGACGGCATTGATGTAGATGCCCGCAACGTGGTCATTTCAAATTGCATTTTGGAAACCGACGATGACGGCATATGCTTAAAAAGCGACAATCTCGATTTTATGCCGGAAAACATAACCGTATCAAATTGCGTTATCGCTTCCAACTGTAACCCCATCAAGTTTGGGACGGCATCCTGTGCAGGATTTCGCAACGTAAGCATCTCCAACTGCGTCATCAGACGGACTACAGAGAGCAATATCTGGCATTGGGAAGAGCGTTATGACGATTTGCCCAAAGGCGTGCTGACAGGACTCTCAGGCATCGCTATAGAAAGTGCCGACGGCGGGTGCATTGAGCATGTCGTCATTAATAATATTACCATGGAAGGAGTCATCACGCCCATCTTCATTTGTCTGAACCGACGCAGCGGCGGAAACAAGGGAATTATCCGCGATATACATATAAGCAACATCACTGCCACATGCGAAGGAAATATTCCCAGTATCATATCCGGCATACCAGACCGATATATCAGCGATATCACGCTGCAGAATATTCATGTGGAACATCACGGAGGGAAAGAAGCCATGACCAGCCGCCTACGCGAAGCATTAACATCTTATCCGGAAAACCGAATGTTCGGGCGGCTTAATCCCGCTGCAGGACTATTCGTGCGGCATGCCAAAAACATTAAAGTCGAAGGCCTCTCAGTCACCATGCGACATGCAGACAAGCGCCCAACTGTGGTGGCTGATGACGTAAATGTCATGACATTGCGGGATTTAACCTCACGCAACATACTGGGAGAACCCGTGCAGAACATCGAAAGCACAGGTATAACCCTTGACCACAAAGACATAAGATAAAACACTTTAATACCATAAAATAAAAGCAAATTCCGATTCAGCCCCCGGAAACCAGAACAAACACAGGCTAAAGATGACAAAAGGTATTTACCCCTTGTCATCTTTGGCAAACGTCAAGAATGTGCGATGTTAAATATGCCTAAAAAAACATTCGCACTAAAGAATTAGACCCAAGAGTGGCATTAATTCGGTTTTTATTTGTAACTTTACATCTTAAAATAGCGGAGAAGTTACTTTTAGAGAGTATGCACCTTCGCTCCGCCGTCAAGCGAGACAGCCAAAAGTCTCTCTGAGGCATACCTGAAGAGGGAAAAAAGCTGTTATCTCTGCTGTAAAAAAAGAGCAGGGATTATGATATTGAAAATAAAAAAAATAAATATATAAATGAATCATTTATGGGAATTTCAACCTACGACACCGGACTTAGACAAAGCAGCTAAAGAGTTGGCTGCCGAATTAGGGCTTCCTCCTGTTTTAGGACTTCTGCTGATACGGCGAGGAATTACCAACGCACATGATGCGAAAAAATTCTTCCATCCGCTCCTGAGCGACCTGATTGACCCTTTCTTCATGAAAGACATGGACAAGGCCGTTGACAGGCTCAATGAGGCGATTGGCATGAAGGAAAAAATACTAGTCTACGGAGATTACGATGTTGACGGTTGTACTGCAGTTACACTTGTATACAAGTTTCTGCACAACTTATACTCTAATGTGGAATATTACATTCCAGACCGACAAGATGACGGCTATGGCATCTCGACAAAAAACATTGACCGGGCTGCAGCAATGGGCGTCAAAGTCATCATCATTTTAGATTGCGGCATCAAGGCCATTGACGAGATTGCCTATGCCAAAACATTAGGTATTGATTTCATTGTCTGCGACCACCATGTTCCTGACGATGTTCTGCCCCCAGCCTATGCCATACTGGACCCCAAAAGAGAAGACGAGACTTACCCCTACCATGATCTGTGTGGCTGTGGCATCGGCTTTAAATTCATGCAGGCGTTTTCCATCAACAATGGCATTGAGTTCAGCAGGCTCACCCCGTTACTGGAACTCTGCGCCATAAGCATCGGAGCGGATATTGTGCCGATCATGGGCGAAAACCGCATTTTAGCATATCACGGACTGCGCCAACTCAACTCCAATCCCAGCATAGGCGTTCAGGCAATTCTGCAGATCTGCGGACTGGATAACAAAGAAATCACCATGAACGATGTCATTTTCCGCATTGGTCCGCGCATCAATGCCTCTGGACGCATACAGAATGGTAGTGAAACCATCGCGCTTCTCATCGAGAAAAACATCGACAAAGCCACAGAGATGGCAAACACCATCAACGCCTATAACGAAGCGCGAAAGGACATTGACAAACAAATGACAGAAGAGGCTAACGCCATCATTGACAGCATGAAGAACCTTGAGGACAAGCGTTCCATCGTCATCTATGGAGAAACCTGGCACAAAGGCGTTATCGGTATTGTGGCCTCCAGACTGACAGAACTATACTGCCGTCCGACCGTTGTCATTGCCGTTGACGGCGAATACGGCACAGCTTCAGCACGCTCTGTCATGGGGTTCGACATATATTCGGCTGTACAAAGCTGCAGAGACCTTCTTGAAAATTTCGGCGGACACACCTACGCTGTTGGACTGACGCTCAAGAAGGAGAACATCAAACCGTTTATAAAGCGATTTGAGAATTATGTAGAGCAGCATATCACGGAAAAACAGACCCAGCCGTCGTTCTTGATTGATGGTGTTTTGGACTTCAAGGACATCAATAAGAAATTTCATCACGACCTCAAGAAGTTCAGGCCGTTCGGTCCGGAAAATAACAAGCCACTATTCTGCACTAAAAATGTATATGACTACGGCACAAGTAAGGTCGTCGGGCGCGAGCAAGAGCACATCAAGTTGGAACTCGTTGACAACAAGAGCAACAATATCATGAGCGGTATCGCTTTCGGACAGAGCAGCTATGCGAGATTCATCAAATCCAAACGTGCTTTCGACATCTGCTATTCCATTGAGGAAAACATCTACAAGCACAATGAAGTGCAACTTCAGATTGAAGACATCAAACCCGCGAGCGAAAAAGAATAGCCGTATCACCCATGACAGTTTTTCACCAGATACTAAAACAATATTGGGGATATGAAGATTTTCGAGGCGTTCAGCTTGATATAATTAAAAGTATCTCTGAAGGAAGAGACACACTTGGCCTAATGCCTACTGGCGGCGGCAAATCTATAACTTTCCAGGTGACATCAATGGCAATGGAAGGCATTTGTATTGTCATCACACCGCTTATCGCTCTGATGAAAGACCAGGTATACCACCTAAGGCAAAAAAACATCAAAGCTACAGCCGTATACTCAGGAATGTCACATGACCAGATACTGATGGCTCTTGAGAATTGCATTTTGGGCGACTACAAATTCCTTTACATCTCGCCAGAGAGACTCAGCTCTCCACTATTTCAGACAAAGTTGCGCCATATGAACGTCAACTTCATCACCATAGATGAAGCGCACTGCATATCACAATGGGGATACGATTTCCGCCCGTCATACCTCAACATCACTGAAATACGCAAGCTACTTCCGGGGAAGCCCGTCTTGGCACTGACTGCCACTGCGACACCAAAAGTCGTCACAGATATCCAACACAAATTGCAATTCGCAAAGCCCAACGTCATAAAGATGAGCTTTGAGCGCAAGAACCTTAAATATATTGTAAGGACAACGGAAAACAAGTATCAGGAAATCCTGAGTATCTTGCGATCCACGACAGGTCCGGCAATTATTTATACCCGCAACAGGAAAAAGACTAAAGAGATTACCGAATGGCTGAAAGACAATGGCTTCACCGCCCTTAATTACCACGCCGGACTGGATAACACCGATCGTGACATCCGTCAGAACATGTGGCAGGATGAGACTGTGAGGATTATCGTTGCCACCAACGCTTTCGGTATGGGCATCGACAAAGCCAATGTGCGGCTCGTTATCCATGTAGATGCGCCAGATTCAATCGAAGCCTACTTCCAAGAAGCAGGAAGAGCCGGAAGAGACGGCAAAGAAGCAAGTGCCGTATTATTATATAATGGACGTGACGATAGTCAACTGCTTAAACGCATTGACGAAAAATATCCTTCCAAGGATTACATCTCCAGAGTATACGAAGATATCTGTTCATATTACCAGCTTGCTGTCGGCGACGGATTTAATGTTACGTTTGAATTTCACGAACAGGATTTCTGCACAAAGTTCCACTATTACCCCATACCTCTAATCAGCACTCTCCAAATTCTCTCCAAAGCAGGCTACATAACATACCGCGAAGAAGAGGAAAGCACATCCCGGATTATGTTCCTGCTTCAAAAGAACGAACTGTTTCTATTGCGCAATATGCCGCCTGACAACGAAAAAGTCATTGAAAGCATTCTTCGAAAGTACGGCGGCGTATTCAGTGACTATATATACATTGACGAGAAAGACATCGCGGCAAGGACCAACTTGTCACAAAACACCGTATACAATATTTTAAAAGCACTGGGACAACAGCACATCGCACATTATATCCCACGCAAAAACACGCCTTACATCACTTTCAAGACAAGAAGAGTCGACACACACGAGATTGTTCTGACACCTGAAATCTACGAAGAGCGCAAACTGGAGTATCGTGAGCGCATCAATGCTATGATAAACTACATCACCAATACGCACATCTGCAGAAGCCGAATACTTCTTAATTATTTTGGAGAGGAAGATATCCACGATTGCCGTCAATGCGACATCTGCCACACAAGGCATCAAGACAAAGACCTGCACAAACGTATTGAACAAGCGGCTACCGCCATAATTAATATGGTATCCCATCAGCCACATCCCCTGCAGGACATCTACAATCTGCCGTTTGAATCGCATGTCATAGCAGAAGCTGTGCAGTGGCTTTTGAACGAAGACGAAATTGACTGCACGGACAGTCTGATAAAACTTAAAGACTCCTGAATCACACAAATTGTACCAACCTCCCACTCCATTTCATTCGGGATGTACATATATTAAATTTTCTTTATAAATTTGCACATACAATATCAAACGATTACAGTTTATGTGGTCTACCTGTTGGATTAAAAAACAAAAACATATGAAAAAGATTATCTTATTTTTTATCAGCATGTGCTTCATCTGCGCTAAAGCAGACAACCTCGCCCCAGCCGGCATTGACGGAAAATGCGCAACATTCCGTGTGATGCAGTTCAACATATTACAAGGATGGGATTCGTATAACGCATCCGAGACCGAAGGCTACGAATGGCTGAAGAGAAGAGGGCCTGTAGTCAAAATGTTCAACGAAATTAATCCTGACATCGTTTGCGTGCAAGAAGCGCGTAAATTACAATGTTCTTATCTCAAAGAGCAACTACCCCAATACGATCAACTTCTATACCCGAAAGACGGTATTGAAACTAACGGCGGCCAGCGAGACCTGATAATGTATAAGAGTGCTAAATTTGAGTTGCTTCAATGGGATAAATTCTGGTTCAGCGAGACGCCAGAAACATCATCCTACTCATGGGATGCCGGTACGCCTAAACTGACAATCCGTGCGCAGTTCAGATGCAAAGACAATCAGCGTAAAACTTTCTGGATATACTGCACGCACTTTTTCCCTACCGGCGACTCATGTCGTCAGAAATGTTCAAACATGATGTTGGCCGATATGAAGGCAAACATTCCCGCCGATGATCCCATATTCCTTTGTGGCGACCTTAACCTAAACTACGGTGATGTGCGCTTAGACACACTCCTGACTTATATGGGCGATGCAGCAACAAGCGCACCTAAATCAGACGGTCCGTTAGTATGTACATACAACGGCTTTAACCCCAATTACACAAAAACGCTCGACCATATTTATGGTCGCAACGTGTATTTCAAAAATTATCACGTAGTAAACAGTCCAGACTATGGCATCACATACATCTCTGACCACTATCCCTTGTATTCTGACGTGCAGATTCCCCTGAAGTGGGAAGAGGAGGCAGCGTATACAGAAAACAATGAACTCAAACTGGAAAACAAATGGTTCAGAGCCGAAAAAGAGCCATACGGCAATATCATACTCTCCTCTACGGGCGCATATAAGCGTGGTTTTGCCGTCACCAATGACACTATATACATTTCCAACCGAACCGGCAACAGTTCAAACACCTACTGCTATCTGGACAAATATGACAGTAAGACAGGTATTTATATAGGAAAAGTAAGTTTAAGTACTGCCATTATCGGCAAAACATATCCCTGCAATGACGTTATTTTTGACGACGCCGGGCATCTGCTCGTATACAATTATGTCATGAACATGGCTTCAATCCCCTTGAAACTATATCAGATAAACCCTTCCACAGGTGTGGCGACACTAAGAGCCACTATCCAGACAACAAACGGCACATCGCGGGTTGAACATGTCACGGTAACCGGTGATGTTGAAACAGGCAATTTCAACATCTACGTTCCCATTGCCTCTAAGACACATATATTAAAGTTTGATTTTGAAAACGGCTCACAGACTAAAGAAAGCCTCATAGAACTGTCCGGCTTTTATCCGACAACTGTCACAAAGACAGGTACTTCCCCTCGGCTCTACATGCTTGGCGACAATTATGCCGTCCTAAACTCTTCTACAACCCTGCCCACCGTCTACAACCTGGCTACAGGTGCGATGACAGATAATTTTGGCAATATACAAAACGATATCAACAAACTTATTGCTGAAGAGAACGGAGACTTGACCAACGGATTTTCATGCTTTGAACTCAAAGGTCAAAAATACATCGTCTACCCGCTGACAAATTACAAAGCGGACACTGGATACCAATTTGTGCTTGCCAGCATAGACAAAGACTTAAGTTTCAAATCTATGAAACATCTTTGGAACATACCGCAAGTCGGTTTCGGCACTACCAACAACTCCAATTCAGAAGCATTGATTACCTGCCTGCCTAATGTGTCAAAGGATACCATCAACATATATATCTATGTTCCGGGAAACGGACTGGCTTGCTACACCCTGTCCAATGACAAGCCGACAGCCATTAAAACTCTCATTAACAGCAATAACCAAGATATTATATTTGACGGAGAATACATCAAATGTAACTCTACCGCAGACAGAATATCTGTATATGATACGACGGGAAAAGTGGTCGCAACTCAGAAGAACGTCCAACGCATAAACGTTAAATCCTTTCCTAAAGGTCTGTATATCATCTACACACAAACAAGCAAAAATACCTCGACACAGAAGATTTGGATACGTTAATTTTGCTACACTTTGAATAAAACATTTTTCTCACCTCTCACTGCTTTATTAGCTTTACCGGCATACTCTCAGCATGCTGTCAAACCAAATGTTGTCATAATCCTTGCCGACGATCTCGGTTATGGTGATGTCAGCGCATATGGGCAAACGAGCATCCACACCCCCAACATAGACCGTTTGGCAAGAAGCGGAGTCTGTTTCACTGACGGGCACGCCACATCCGCGACATCAACGCCATCGCGCTATGGATTATTCACAGGTATGTATCCCTGGAAGAACAAGGATGCCAAGATTCTTCCGGGTGATGCACCGTTGCTCATCTCACCGTCACAATTCACCCTGCCCAAGATGTTCCAGCAGGCAGGCTATACGACTGCGGCCATTGGCAAATGGCATCTCGGTATGGGCTACGGGAAAATAGATTGGAATAAGCCCATTATCCCGGCAGGCAACGCCATTGGATTTGACTATACCAATCTTATTGCCGCCACCGTAGACCGCGTTCCCACAGTCTATGTAGAAAACGGCAAAGTTGTCGGCCTTGACCCCGAAGACCCCATATATGTGGACTACGAGCATAACTTCCCCGGAGAGCCGACAGCACTCACAAATCCGGAAATGATGAAGATGCAATGGTGTCATGGTCACCAGAACACGATAGTCAACGGTATTCCACGCATCGGATATATGAAAGGCGGCCAAAAGGCCAGATGGAAAGATGACGAAATGGCGCAGTATCTTCTGGACCGCGTATGCGGCTTCATCGATACTACAGCCAACAAACCCTTCTTCCTCTATTATGGCCTCCACGAGCCACACGTCCCCCGTACGCCTGACACCCGCTTTGCCGGGAAAACCAAACTGGGCGCACGCGGCGATGTTATAGTGGAAGCAGACTGGTGCGTCGGACAACTGATGAAAAAACTTGAAGAAAAAAACTTGCTGGACAACACTCTCATTATTTTCTCAAGTGACAATGGTCCTGTACTTGATGACGGCTACAAGGATGGGGCGAGAGAGTCAAAACCGCTGCATGACCCCAACGGCGGGCTCCGCGGAGGGAAATACAGTCTGTTTGATTCCGGTACGCGCGTGCCGCTGTTCTTTTACTGGAAAAACCATATCAGACCTGTCGTCAACCACAATTTAGTTTCCCAGCAAGACATCGTCGCATCGCTCGCAAAACTCATCGGAGAAAAAATTCCACAAGGACTTGACTCTGAGGAAATGCTGGATGTTTTTCTGGGCAAAAAACTCAAAGGACGTCATGATATGGTCGTAGAAGCCAGCGGAAGATTAGCTTACCGCAGCGGGCACTATGCCCTCATTCCGCCATACAAAGGCCCCAGGACCAACGAAACGGACAATGAGTTGGGCGTTGTCGATGACTTTGCGCTATACGACCTTAGTGCAGACCCCTCGCAGATGGTTGAAATCAGCACTCAGCACCCTCGCCTGCTGAAAAAACTTAAACGGGAATTCCTGCAACAGACAAAAGGATATTACAGTCCCGACACAAAACAGGAAACTCTTAAATAAACTCTCCCGAAAGACACATCACACTTGTTTATGTCATGCGCCGGATACCAATCATGCACATAAACAGGTGAATCTCTAATTCATGCACTTTCTGTGGCACAATCATTTATGCCATACATCTCAACGACAGGCACATGGCATCAACACCTCCTGCGATGCTGTCTTTTTTTTTCATCGCAATATTTTCCGTTCCATAGGATGGAATGTAAGTTCTATAAGATGGAACGTAAGTTCCACCCGGTGGAATATATGTTCCATCCCATGGAATAGAAAATCTATCGGGCTAATACAGCTTTCCGTTCCTGCAACCCAGAGACAACTTACCTCCGAGTATACACTATCAAGCGTACCTACAGGATGACATATCAATTCTGGGGAATGTACGAATTTCCCACCGTCAATAAAGACAGAGAAGCCGGAAAAATATTTCAACAAGCAGGGCAGAACATATAAAAAGGGAGGGACACTTGTGAGTATCCCTCCCTTTAACTGAAATATTTAAGCTTAAAAATTATTTACCTTTCAGCAACAACCATGCGTCAGGATAAGTTGAGCGCAACTGGTTACGAGACTGCACTGCAGAAGACTTGTCGTCATAAGAAACTGCAGCTACACGGTAGAACTTGATGCTTGGATTGTAAACTACAGAAGGATTGTAGCCTTTAGCCTTCAATGTCTGTTGTAAACCTTCAGCGTTAGTTTTCAGAGAGAAACTACCGCAGATAACGCTGTATGCCTTCAAAGCCGGACCACTAATCAAGTTTACACTCTCTGTA
>CACXEH010000062.1 GCA_902766625.1 uncultured Bacteroidales bacterium
CAGTTGCGATTTGTATATACGGTCCATGTGTTTGGACCATAACGTTAAGCTCAAAGACATTTTGGGACTTTCGCTTGGTGTAAAATTACAGTTGTTGTAATTGCTATTGTTTTGCTGCGTCCACCTTTAGAAACTGTATCTTACCCGATTTATATGCGATAACTTTCTGTGAGCGCAGTTGGCGTGTTGCCGCATCAAAAAACTTCATAGGGTCATACGCCCTGCCGTTGATACGTATCTCAAAATGACAATGCTCTGTCGTGGCACGTCCTGTGCGCCCCACAATCGCAATAGGCTGCCCGGCCCTCACATGGTCATTAACTTTAACAAGGTTTTTCTTATTGTGTGAATAAACGGTTTCAATACCAATGTCATGGCGTATAACGATAACATTGCCATAACCCGAGTAAGGCTTCGCCAATCGTACCTTTCCGTCAAAAGCGGCAAATATCGTGTCGCCGGCATGAGTCTTAATATCCGCACCGGTATGATTGCGTCGCGCACCGCCAAACGGACTGATAACCTTGCCGTTTCTCATAGGATAGCACCATTCCTTTGGCGTAAGTTTTGTGAAGTCTATCACGATTTTGTCTTTACCCGTAAAAAGATCTTCTGTCGCACATGCCACATCCATCAGTTCCCTTTGAGTGAAATCATTGGAATCCGATACCTGCGCCACGGAATGAAAACACAAAGCAATAGAAGAAAAAAATACTAAGACAATCTTTCTATTCTTCATCTTTTATCATAATGCCTGACAATATCCTGCCAGAGTTAATCGTTAATCTTCTCGCAGAGAAAAAATTTTCTACATTATCATAAGTACATATCCCAGAGACGTGTATATTGTTTTTATTAATGCCATTATTGAGCATCTGCCATTGGTTTGCTTTCCAGAGGTCAATATGCCATCTTCCTTCTTTCTTCATGGAAATCTCATCCATCGGAAAACCTGCGACCGAGAAAGTGTCAAAGACTTCCTGACCGACCTCAAATGCATTGACGCTGATAGACGGACCTATAACAGCTTTCACGCCAGACATCTCCACATGGAATTTTTCACGTATAATTGACAGCACATGCCCTACAATGTTCTTCACTGTACCTCTCCATCCCGCATGGACAACAGCTGCTACTTGCTGATGAGAATCAAACAATATTATCGGCACGCAGTCGGCAGTGGAAACACCGATACACACATTTTTCTCTGCTGTAATCAAGGCATCAACACCTTCAAGGTGGGATTGTTTCGCTTTCAAAGACAGGTTCATGAAATCATGATC
Source organism: uncultured Bacteroidales bacterium (assembly GCA_902766625.1). Taxonomy (GTDB): domain Bacteria; phylum Bacteroidota; class Bacteroidia; order Bacteroidales; family Bacteroidaceae; genus UBA6382. The sequence continues at coordinate 1,284 of CACXEH010000062.1, forward strand.
AACAACCCTGCATTGCACGTCATGCACCTGATGCGGATAGACAAGTTGCGACACCGTTATGCCAAGATAGGAACATAACGCTATCTTGTTTTTCTCAATGGTTTCAACATTATCCCCACAAAACTCATTGATGTTAAATGCGCCATAATTCCCTGTACTATATCCACCAACGCGTGTGGAACTGAACGCTGTGACGTTTGGGGCAACATCATAAAACATCAACTGTGGCGTCATGCTCGCACTCTTTGAACTACTCTACGTAGATTATCTCACCATCGTCAAATTCAGTGTCATCTTCATCATAGTCAGGAAACACCAATGGTATTTCCTCAGTATTCAAGTCGCGATGCACCAGTCCGCTATCCTCTACATCGGCCTCTATCTTATTGCTTTTGCTGTTGAGTTCTTTCCAGATAACATCTTTGAGGTTCATGACGCCATATCCGGAAACAGCTGATATAAATACAACTGGCAAATCGTCAGGCAAATCCTCTTTGAGCATCTCCACCAACTCATCGTCAATAATGTCGCATTTCGTCACAGCAAGGATACGTTTTTTTGTCAGCATCTCAGGATTAAACTGTTTCAGTTCGTTGAGCAATATCTCATAATCCTTCTTGATATTGTCTGACTCGCATGACACTAAAAAGAGCAACAGAGAGTTGCGCTCTATATGACGCAGAAAGCGCAGACCGATTCCCCTGCCCTCGCTTGCGCCTTCAATAATACCTGGGATATCCGCCATGACAAACGAACTGCCGTTACGGTAGGACACGATTCCCAGTGACGGTTCAAGTGTAGTAAAGGGATAGTTTGCTATTTTGGGATGCGCTGCAGAAACGGAAGAAAGCAATGTGGATTTACCGGCGTTGGGGAATCCCACAAGACCGACATCGGCCAGCAATTTCAGTTGCATGACGACCTGCATCTCCTGCATTGGTTCACCCGGCTGCGCATGGCGTGGTGCCTGATTGGTCGATGTGCGGAACTCATAGTTTCCCAATCCGCCACGGCCGCCTTTCAAAAGCACAACCTCTTGCCCGTGAGACGTGATGTCGCATATATATTTGCCTGTTTCCGCATTATAGACAACCGTACCGCATGGCACCTCTATATATTCATCCTTACCGTTTTTTCCTGTCAGGCAATTGGCTCCTCCGTCACCGCCATTGCCGGCAAAGACATGTTTTTGATAACGCAGATGGAGCAAAGTCCACATGTTACGGTTGCCGCGGAGGATAATGTGCCCGCCACGGCCACCGTTGCCGCCGTCAGGCCCGCCATTATAGGAATATTTGGCATGGTGAAGGTGCATGGAGCCACGGCCGCCTTTTCCACTGCGGCACGTAATTCTCACATGGTCTATGAAGTTGCTCTCAGGCATGTGGATTTATAAGGTATCTATAACTTTGCAGATATCAGAGAAAATGCGGTCCATTGCTCCGAGGCCGTCAATGCAATGACGTTTACCCTGCTTGTCAAACCACTCTATTAATGGTGATGTCTGACCGTGGTACACTTGCAGTCTCTGTTTAATAGTCTCCTCATTATCATCGGCACGGCCTGAGGTCTTACCTCTTTCAACCAGACGGGTAACAAGTTCCTGCTCTGGAACATTAAGTTCAATCATCGCACTGACTTCCTCGCCACGTTCTCTCAACAGACTGTCGAGACTTTCTGCTTGAGGTATGGTGCGGGGGAACCCGTCAAATATGCATCCTTTACTTGTGCCACGCAGACCGTCATACACCGATGCCAGGATGTCTGTCATCAGCGAGTCTGGTATAAGTTGGCCTTTCGATATGTATTCGCTGGCCGTTTTACCCAACGGAGTACCTTTCTTTATCTCGCCACGAAGTACATCGCCGGTTGATATATGGGCAAAACCATATTTTTCTACAATCTTCTCACTCTGTGTTCCTTTGCCGCTTCCAGGAGCGCCAAAAATTACGATATTAATCATTTTGCTTATTATTTTGTGTTTTATCCGTTCTTTGTATATATGCTCGGCAAGTTACGATACAGTCCGTCATAGTCCAGTCCGTAGCCGACAATAAATTTGTCCTCTATCTCAAATGCGACATAATCTACAGGAACATTAATCTTCCTGCGACTGGGTTTGTCAAAACATGTTGCCACCTTCACGCTGCGAGGGTTCTGTGCCTTCACAATTTTCAGCAGATAGTCCATAGTCAGTCCCGTGTCCACAATGTCTTCTACTATCAGAACATCCTTGCCGGTTATGTTGCACGGGATTTTCTCTGCCATTTTTACCGTGCCAGTTGATTCAGTACCTTGATAAGATGACAATTTGACAAAAGTAATTTCGCACGGTCCTTCATATGCCCTTATCAAATCCGCCGCAAAGACAAACGCACCATTCAAGACACAAAGTACGGAAAGTGTCCCGTCGCCATGGTCTTTCCTGATTTGTTTAGCCAACTCATCTATACGAGACCGTATTGTCTCTTTATCAATGAGGAGATTTAATTCGTCTCCATTAATATTCATAAAATCGATTTGTGACATGAGGACACAAAATTACAAAAAACCTCTCAGAAACCAAACTGATTTACATAAATAATAACATCATCCGCCTGTTACCGGCATACAATACTCCATTACAACGCGATATTGTCTCCGTTCCATTGGCTGGAACGTAAATTCCATTGGCCGGAACTTACATTCCATCCGATGGAATGAAAACAACTACACGACAGAGGCAGATAAACTACGTTAAGAGTTCTGAATCATGACCGCAATATTTTAACATTGTTAAACCAACATTTTAAATTAAAACACTCCGAGAGTATGTTTAACCATATTTTTTGTGTAAGTTTGCATCTAAATTCGCAAACAAGATCATATGAGGTATCTACATATCCGCCGCATCGCACTCACACTCATGCTTCTAATCTTTTGCATGAGCAGCTATGCGCAGACCGACGAGTTGTCTGACAACCAACCGAAAACAGAAAAAACAAAGAAAAAGGCACCCAAAAAGAAATTCAAGAATGAGGATCGTCCCACCGTGCTCAAAGACATGTATCTCTTCGGTGTAGCACGCAACTATCACGACTCTATTACATATTTTACCAACATCACCCCTATTTCCAAAGTCGTATGCGACAAGGAAACAGGATTTATTGACGGACTTAACCTATACACAGCCCAGTTGGAGAATCATCTGCTCAAGAACGGACGTTTCGGCTATCTTTGTGCAACTTTTTATGCTAAAAACATGAAGAACGCCGAAAAAATATACGTAAAACTAAAGAAAAAAATTGACAAAAAAAGATTTACCCGCGTTGAACCTCTCGGCGACTTCGTATATCAATTTGTTTCGCCGGAGAATATATATCGCAATGTCATCAAGGCAAATGGCGACGAAGAAGACGGAAACTGAACCCCTTGATGCATTAACAAAAAGAAAATCATGTTAATCGCTGTAGATTTTGATGGTACAATCGTAGAACACGAATACCCCAGGATAGGTAAGGAACGACCTTTTGCTACACAAACCCTCAAGATGCTCTTGCAAGACGGTCATCGTCTCGTATTGTGGACCAACCGCCAAGGCAAAACCCTTGAAGAAGCATTGCAATGGTGCCGTGAGCGCGGTGTAGAGTTTTACGCCGTCAACAAATGCTTTCCGGAAGAGACCTTTGAGCACAATGAGCCAAGAAAGCTCAAAGTAGACCTCTTCATCGATGACCGCAATGTGGGTGGCTTGCCCGAATGGGGGGTCATCTACGAACTTGTCACTAAGCACATGAGTTATCAGGATTATCTGGTACGCGAACTCACCGGCGAGACGCCCAAGACCAAGAAAAAGAAAAAACACTGGTGGTTCTGACAACCGACATGTCCTGTCAATAAACAGGCGACTTTATTTTATTTGAAAGATAGAGTCGCTCCGCGATATAATTTGCGTGGAAGTGTTGGTAAAACGGTTTTTCTTACGCGATTTTGCAGGAAAAGAGTTGACGGCTGACATTCTGGACGCATCGGGAAGTAGCACAGGCTTCGCCCTAACTCCAGTGATATACTGTTGCCAGCGCGCCATAATGGAAGCGACATATCTGTATGTTTCCGATCCGATCATGTAACCACTCTTCACTACTGGGTCTTTGTAAAATGCCGGTTCACTGAGGTGAAGGACAAAATAACTTACATTTGCCCATAACTGGTAATTGCGACGGTGTTTTTTGGCCAAAGCCATGGCATCGCGTATGTGATTAGTTCCACCATTGTATGCCGCAAGGACAAATTTGGTGCGCTCGGCAGGATTTTTAATGTCACTAAACTGCCCTTGAAGCATCTTCAGGTATTTAGCAGACGCGGCAATATTGGTTTCAGGTTGAAACAAAGACTCTACAGAGACACCCAGTTGCGTTGCCGTGCCGGGCATAATCTGCATCAGTCCCCTCGCCCCTGCCCATGAAACAGCCTCGGGGTCAAAAGCTGACTCCTGATAACACTGGGCAGCCAGTAACCGCCAGTCCCAGCCTAATGTTGACGCAGCTCGCGCCAGCAAACCGTCATAGGGCGATATGGAACCTTTGCGCATAGCGGCACGGGGCTTCAGTGATGCAGAGTGATGAATACGCGGACGCGACATAATATCACGCATCGTTTTCTGCTGTTCTACACGCAAAGCCGGAGAATACCATTCGTCCAGACTTTCAGCCAGCAAAGGGGAAGACTTGCGAACTGCCCACGATGCATTGGCAGTATCAGAAACCACCCCAACACACAGAAATCCCATTTTTTTAATCAGTTTGACAGGGAGTTCATAGGCAATAAGGTCAGCCTTATTATTCCGCAGCATGTCAAACAGTTCCATTGTATCTTTGGCTATCTCCATGCGGATGGCGAAACCTTGTTTGTTGGCAAAATCCTCTGCAAGCATATACTCCAAGCCCATGTCAAGATTGTGATATTGGAAATAGCTCTCAGGGCCGCTAATAGTCACAGCTATCAATTCGCCGTTTTCCTCTATGTCGTTCAAATCATACACCTCGGCAGTGTCTGCGCCGGCTTTATTATCAGACGCATCTGCCGGTTTGTTGGAAGAACACGACAGAAGAAACAACAGAAATAAAATAACTATGGAGAAAAAACTCAGTCTCATGCGTCAAATTTACATTGCAAAAATCGCTTATACGGCAAAGATTTATTATTTTCGCCACAAAATTATAAATAAAATGCATCATATGGTCAAGCACATTGTACTTTTCAAAATTAAAGATGACATCCAGGCAGACGACAAACAAGTCATTATGACAACATTCAGAGATGATATACTGGCGCTGAGGAATATCATCAGCTGTATCAAAGACATAAACGTTGGTTTCAATATTAACCCCGATGAGCAGTGGGACATCTGTCTGGACAGCACATTTGAGACACTGGATGACGTACGTTACTACAGCAAACATCCGCAACACGTCATGGCAGCAGGCAAACTAAAGCCTCATCTTTGCGGACGCTCATGCGTTGACTTCGAAATATAGCCTGTATTTGAAGAAAAAGAAGTAATTTTGCACAGATAAACACTATAAATAAAGAATATAAAGAATGAAAGCATTTGTTTTTCCCGGACAGGGAGCACAGTTTGTAGGTATGGGTAAGAACCTCTATGATTCAAATCCGAAAGCCAAAGAACTATTTGACAAAGCCAATGAGATTTTAGGCTACAAAATCACAGACATCATGTTTAATGGTACAGATGAAGAACTGAAGCAGACCAAGGTAACTCAGCCTGCCGTATTCCTTCACTCTGTCATCAGTGCCATTTGCGCTGGAGATGATGCTCAATTTGACATGGTCGGCGGTCATTCACTTGGTGAAATCTCTGCTCTTGTCGTAGCAGGGGTGCTGTCTTTTGAAAGCGGTCTTAAATTAGTATATGCACGTGCCATGGCAATGCAAAAGGCATGTGAGAAGAAACCTTCAACAATGGCTGCCATCATCGCTCTGCCTGACGAGACCGTTGAGAAAATATGTGAAGAAGTAAGCACTGCAGACAACATTGTTGTTCCTGCCAATTACAATAATCCAGGTCAGTTGGTTATAAGTGGCGACATTGATGCCGTTAATACCGCATGTGCTAAACTGACAGAAGCAGGCGCTAAGCGCGCTTTGGTGCTCAAAGTCGGCGGAGCTTTCCATTCACCACTGATGCAACCGGCTAAGGAGGAGTTGGAGAAAGCGATAAACAACACTACATTCCAGACACCGACAGTACCCGTTTATCAGAATGTCGATGCCAAAGCCCACACTAATCCGGAGGAGATTAAGGCTAACCTTATAGCACAACTGACTGCTCCTGTACGCTGGACAGCAGAGGTAAACAACATGGTAGCCGCCGGTGCAACCGACTTTACGGAATGTGGCCCAGGAAAAGCATTACAAGGCATGATTGCCAAAATATGCAAAGGCAACGAAAATGTCACTTGCCACGGTTTAGAAATTTAATGACACCATACAACAGACAGAGGAACGGGAAAAACATCTGTTCCTCTGTCTTCTTTTTTATATATTAAATATGCGCACCATCATTTACCAACTTCTCCCGCGGCTCTTCGGAAATACTACAGAACATTGTATTCCCAATGGATGTATTGATGAAAACGGGTGTGGTAAGATGAATGACATAACATCAAAAGCCCTTCAAGAAATCAAGAAGTTGGGTGTTACTCATGTGTGGTATACAGGCATCATTGAGCATGCCACGCAGACAGACTACACCGCTTATGGCATCCGGAAAGACCACCCTGCCATAGTTAAAGGAAAGGCAGGGTCACCCTATGCCATTAAAGACTACTATGACATAGATCCCGACTTAGCTAAAGACCCCAAAAAGCGATTTGAAGAATTTAACCGCCTCGTTCAACGCACACACAAGACAGGATTAAAAGTCATCATAGACTTCGTGCCCAATCACGTTGCAAGAGAATATCATTCAGACCATGCGCCTAAAAACACATTGCAACTTGGTGAAAGCGACAATAAAACATTGAATTTCTCTGCAAACAACAATTTTTATTATCTCAATGCTCCTTTACAATGTCAGTTTGATATGCACGGGGGCTCAAGTGTCGCTTATGAAGAACAGCCGGCAAAAGTAACAGGAAACGACTGTTTCTCACCCTCCCCGACTAAAAATGACTGGTACGAGACAGTCAAACTCAATTATGGCATAGACTACTTAAACAATCACCACAAACACTTTGACCCGATACCAGACACATGGTTCAAAATGCGCGACATCCTGCTGTTTTGGGCATCTTACCGCATTGACGGTTTCCGTTGTGATATGGCAGAGATGGTGCCGTGCGAATTTTGGAATTGGGTGATACCCATTATAAAAAAAAAATATCCTGACATAATTTTTATTGCAGAGGTGTACAACCCGCAGCAGTATCGCAATTACATACATAACGGACACTTTGATTATCTTTATGACAAAGTCGGACTGTACGACACTTTACGTGCAGTCACATGCGGACAAAAGGCAGCAAGTGCCATCACCTCATGCTGGCAAAATGTTGATGACATACGGGAACACATGCTGAATTTTCTGGAAAACCATGACGAACAACGCATAGCATCCGATTATTTCATTGCTGACGGCATGAAAGCCATCCCGGCACTCATTGTCAGCAGTTGCATCTCCACACAGCCTTTTATGCTGTACAGCGGTCAGGAATTAGGTGAACGCGGTATGGATGCTGAAGGTTTCAGTGGAAAAGACGGTCGCACAAGCATCTTTGACTATTGGTCGGTAAAGACATTGCGCGAATGGAACAATAACGGCAAATTTGATGGTGCACTACTATCGTGCGAATCTCAAAAACTGCGCAAGATTTATCAGAATATACTCACACTACTAAACCAAGAAAAAGCATTAAGCAAAGGATTATTCTTTGACTTGATGTATGTTAATTATGACAATGCGTACTTTTGTACCACAACAACATACGCGTTTATCCGTTCATATCAAGAAGAGCATATTCTCATTGTGGTGAATTTCAGCGAAAGTGACATTGAGCAACACATCAATATACCGCAACATGCTTTTGACTTCCTGAAAATTAAGGAAGATAATTACAACGCTATTGATTTACTGTCAGGAACAGATGTTATGCTGAAAATTACACCTAATGTCCCGTGTGCCGTACACGTTCCTGCTTATTGCGGAGTAATGCTCAAATTCAACGTTAGCCAAATTCGAGGTTAATCAAGATACAAATCCTTGATGAGCCGTTTGTAGGAATCCGTCTTTTCGTTTTGTGCATTCATCATCACGAGCACATCCTTTTGCACATCACATTGGTGACGAATAAAACGTAGTAAGACTCGTTTGGCTTGTTTACCCTCTTTTGTGTAAACCAAGGTTTGTCGCGAGAGATACAAATCATTCTCCCAGCACAGATAAATAAAGTCATCTTTAATATTTTCAGGCAAAATAACCTCAAAAACTCCGTCGTCATTAAGATGTACGCAAACAAATTTCACCAAGTTTCCATAAAAGTCCGGCATGGCTTTTCTTGCCGTATCACGCTGTTTGGAAGAAGATGCCGGTGAATGTATATAATACGGCGGATTAGATATAATCTCATCAAAGAACAAAGATGCGTCCAACGAGAACACATCTTTGTTGATAATACTAATACGATCATTCCACAACGAGGAGTGCACATTTTCTTGAGCTTGTTGCGCCGCTGATTGATCAATCTCTACACCAAGTATCTCTGCGGTCTTTGTGCGTTGCGCCAGTATTAAGGCAATAAGACCTGTACCGGTACCTACATCTAAAATCTTTCCTTCCTTAGCCACTGCCCATGCACCCAAGATAACGCCGTCAGTACCAACTTTCATGGCACAGCGGTCTTGCTTGACAACAAAATGCTTAAATGTGAAAGAAGACATTTCGGGTGGAATAGCTATACCGCCTTGTAATAGCAGTTTTGCTTATTTTATCATATCGACACCCATATAAGGCACCAATGCTTTTGGTACACGGATACCTTCAGGGGTCTGATTATCCTCCAAAATAGAAGCAACAATTCTTGGCAAAGCAAGTGCAGAGCCGTTCAATGTATGACAAAGTTCAATCTTCTTATCCGCAGCACGGCGATAGCGACACTTTAAACGATTAGCCTGATAAGTGTCAAAGTTTGAGACAGAAGACACTTCAAGCCAACGTCCTTGGGCTTCTGAATATACTTCAAAGTCATAGCATATTGCAGACGTAAAACTTTGGTCTCCGCCGCAAAGACGTAGAATGCGATATGGAAGTTCAAGTTTTTTCAGCAAACTTTCAACATGCTCCAACATTTCCTTGTGGCTTTCCTTTGAATGTTCCGGCGTATCTATACGTACAATTTCTATTTTAGAAAATTCATGTAAGCGATTCAAGCCGCGGACGTCTTTTCCATATGAACCGGCCTCACGGCGGAAACACTGCGTATAGGCACAGTTCTTTATCGGAAGGTCTTTTTCGTCCAATATAACGTCACGATAAACATTCGTCACCGGCACTTCTGCTGTCGGTATGAGATAAATATCATCAACCTCACAGTGATACATCTGCCCTTCTTTGTCGGGCAACTGACCTGTTCCATACCCCGATGCGGCATTCACTACCGTAGGAGGCATAATCTCCGTATAACCGGCCTTGTTTGCCTCCGCAAGGAAAAAGTTTATCAATGCGCGCTGCAGACGAGCGCCTAAACCTACATATACAGGGAATCCAGCGCCTGTAATCTTTACTCCAAGGTCAAAATCAATCAAATTATATTTTTTGGCCAGTTCCCAATGAGGCAGTTTTGCTTGTCCGTTTGCAGGGACAGTGTCCCAGTTACCGACAGTATCTCCTTCCTTGCACTCACGCAAAGAAGACTTGACGACAACATTGTCTTCTGCGCTCGTTCCTTCCGGCACTTCATCATAAGGTACATTAGGAACCGTCAGCAGCAGATTTTTCAAATCATTCTCAGCATTCTCTTTGCTTTGCTGGAGAGATTTACTTTCCTCTTTCAGTTGTGCAACTTGTTGCTTGGCAACTTCCGCCTCATCTCTCTTGCCTTCGCGCATCAGGACACCAATACTCTTGGATATCGTGTTTTGTTTTGACAAATTCTCATCCAGCTTCGCTTGGAAGGATTTGCGGTTATTATTTAAAACATTAAGTTCTTCTACTATTTGAGCGGCATTGGGAAAATGCTTCTTTTCCAAACCTTTAATTGTCGCTTCCTTTAACTCTGTAAACTGACTGACAGTAAGCATATTTTTCTTCTTTAATTTCTTTACTGCAAAATTACGAATAATTTCAAGAATTACACCGTAAATATCATAACAACATTTATTCTGTCATAAATTCTATCATCTCTTTTGTGGCCCGCTGACACACAGGACAAAACGCAGGCACTTCATTTATTCTCATGCGACACGTTTGTGCTGGACGATAGACACCTTTTTTCATATATCCTGCACCTTCAAATAATCCTATCCGGGTATATTGGGTTACTGCATCCTGACTATCGGGCGTCGGTAACTGCGTACCTTTTTCTACCATATCAGCCCATTTGCATTTGAAGTCCTTCAGGGTTGTGATATTTTTCTCCCACGGCTCAACATCAGCATGGTAATAATCGGTATCGTCGCCATAGTCATATTCGTCTGCAAGCCCTGCGAAACTATGTCCGAACTCATGCACGCATACTGGCATTGATTTTTTATTGTGAGCTGAAGCCAACATATAAAAATTGTATATTCCTCCACCGCCATATATATCAGTATTAACCAATACAATAATTTGGTCAAACGGTATTCCCGAGAGTACATCATTTAATTTCTTGACATGCAATGTCGTCAGGTATCGGTCAGAGTAGAAAGTATCAAAAGAAGCTCCCAACACAGTCTCCCTCCAAATGTTTTGTCTGGGAATACTGGCTCCTTCGTCATGCGATGGTGACGCCACTGCGATAACATTAAATTTATGTTTCAATGAAGCATACGGCTCATGGGCAAACAGATGCTCACACATCTTACGCGCATCAGCATAAAAAACATCCATCTGATTATCTTTGTAGCCTTCAGCAACAATCGCTATGTCTACGCAATGCGCCATCTCACCGCTCTTCAATATATACTGATGAGGTTGCACCGAGAATCCGTCCATTTTGCGTATCAAAATGTCTTGCGGATCTACTGTAAATGTCATTGACTGCGTAAATTTTTGCCAACTGTCAGCCAAATCAAGCGTAATCTTTACAGGCTTTTTAGGCATCGGTACGACAAAACAATTTTCAAACGATTTGACCTTCTTTACTGCCTCTGGCGTATGTTGCCATTCCTGAAACAAAGTGGAAAACGATGTCGCATAAATCAATTTGTCGGTCTCGGCGTCGCGGACGTATAGCTGTCCGTTCCCAAACAAAGCCAGACTGTCTAAATTATTTCGTCGTCCAGACCAGTACGGCATGCTCATCATCTCATCAATACTAATACGCTGATTAACGCTGTCACCTGAAAAAATATAATCAAGACGCAGGGAACGTTCCTCGAACCAGTCACCATAATTCACATGTGCATTCGCATCTGTGAGTAACATAAAACACACGCCAAAAAACAGCGCTATCTTTCTTTTCATACTATGATATACTTTTATATTATTTACTCAATAGTTATAAGCCATCCGACATTAACTTTATACAATAACAAAGGTAAGACTTTTGAATAACTTGATGTGAAGAAATTCATCTTTTTATCAGTCCGAAATATAAAAAAACGATAACTTTGCAACAGATGAATTAACAAACAGAACCTCATAGACAACATGAGCAAAAAACTATATTTCTATTACGGCACAATGGCTTCTGCCAAAACATTGAGGCTGCTGACCACAGCATATAATTTTGAAGAGAACAACATTAAGATTATGGTCATGAAACCCTCGCAGGATACTCGCGACGGCGACGGCGTCATCAAGTCGCGTGTTGGACTTGTCCGCAAATGTACCATGATTCAGCCCGATGCAGACTTATTTCTCGCTGTAGAGCATTACAACACACAGATGCTCTCGCGTTTTTCAAAATTGGAATGGGTACTCGTTGACGAAGCGCAGTTTTTAAGCGAAAAACAAGTCGACCAACTGGCTAAGGTCGTAGATGTCTTAGGTATAAGCGTCATGTGCTATGGTCTTCGCACTGATTTTCAGTCACACCTGTTTCCCGGTTCTAAACGTCTTTTGGAATTGGCAGATGAAATTAACGAGGTTAAAGCATCGTGCAAATGCGGCCGAAAGACAAATATCAATGCACGCATTGACAAAAACGGTCATGTCATTACTGCCGGAGATCAGGTAATGGTAGGCGGTGATGATCTTTATCGCCCGCTTTGCCGGAAATGCTGGTATGAATTAATCAACAAGAAGGAAAAAGACAGGGAGATATCTGTCAAGGATTAAAAGAAACATACCAGTACGGCACAAAACATTCAGGCGCAGATACTTCAGCCAAGAATATATTCTCTAAAATAAAATAATTAAACAATTATAAAATAAATCTTAAAATATTCGGTTTAAATAAACGAATTAAGATTTACAATGATATATAGAGACATATATAGGAACTTTCCTACTACAGGCGAAATTAAGGTGCTTCATTATGACACAATGAAGAGTTGGCAGAAGTTTCTTAAACGCAGCTTTGATATTATTTTTTCTTTCTTGGGAATTATTTCTCTCTCATGGCTGTTTATCCTGATATATATTGCCATAAAGTTTCAACACGACGGTTCTGTATTTTTTACACAAGAGCGCATCGGCAAAGGTGGCAAACCTTTCACTATTTATAAATTCAGGACAATGGCATATGATGCCGAGAAATTCGGTCCACAACTGGAAATTAAGAACGACAGCAGACGGACTCCACTCGGTAAAATTCTCAGGGAACACCATCTGGATGAACTTCCGCAGTTGTACAACATACTTATCGGAGACATGTCTTTTGTCGGTCCAAGACCTGAAAGACGTTATTTTATCGACAAAATCATGAAATATGATTCCAGATATAAATATCTATATGAAATCCAACCGGGACTGACCTCTGAAGCCACTCTGCACAACGGCTATACCGATACTATGGAAAAAATGCTCAAACGCCTGGACAGAGATTTATATTATCTGGAAAACCGTTCACTGGCAATCGACTTAAAAATCCTGTTAGAAACCGTTGTGACTATTCTTATAGGCAAAAAAATCTAATCATCCCCGTAGGATTTATTAACCGCATCTTATTATGTATTCCATCGCCATATCCTGATTGGATACTGGAGGTATAACCCGTTGCTTTAGCCCGACAGGTTCTCCGTTCCATAGGCTGGAACTTACATTCCAAGCAATAGAACCTACATTCCATCCCATGGAACGGAGAATATACCGGGCAGATGTGACAAAATTCAAACGGCAGATATAATTAATTCGTCCAACTGGTTTCAAACATATTTCTTTTGCTGAATAATAACGTAACAAACCGGCCTTAGATTCTGCAAAATAAAGTAACTTTGTTTTGCAAAAATGAAGAGGAGTATCAAAAAGTTCAGTAATACTTTCCGACTTACCGTCGTGGCGCTATTTTGTTTGGTCGTTGGGCTTCACTTGATGCTCAACTCTGATTATATGTCAAAAAAAATAGCCACAACCGCTTCCAACCTGCTTTCTGAAAAACTGGACAGCAAAGTCTATATTGATAATGTTCATGTCGGGTTACTGAACAAATTTGATTTGCATGACATAAGTATTCTTGACAAAAAGAATGACACCATTTTCAAGGCAAGGCAGCTCAGTGTAAGGGTCAGCGTGCTTGACATACTAAAAAAACAAATCAACATAAAGCACATCGGCCTATACTGTGCATCATGCAACCTCTACAAGGAAACACCACAATCACCATTAAACTGTCAGCATATCATTGAGAAGCTCAGTTCAGATGACACTAAAAGCTCAGACTTAAAATTTAGTGCCAATTCTATTGTCTGTCACGATGTCGACCTGCATTATAATGTACTCAGTCGGCCTACTGCTACCCTGTTCACTCCATCTCATTTGAATATTACCAACCTTAGCGGCAGTTTCTCTATAAAGAAAGACAAGACAAACGCCACGATGCTTAGGGTACGCAATCTGCAGTTTACGGAATCAAGCGGCCTGAAAGTAAACAGACTGGCTTTTTTAGCACAACAGACAGACGGCAGTATTAAAATAAAGAAACTTCTGTTGGAACTGCCACATTCAACCGTCAAAATCCCGCAGTTCCTGTGTGACACTAAGCCGAATAAGTTTATAGACGGATTTGATCTGACAGCAAGCGTCACACCGTCAGACTTCAAATGTTTTTACGCTCCGCTGAAAGATTTCGGGCAGAAATACAATATGCAAGTAAACGCTAAATCGTTCAAGTCGTCCCTAATGACAAAACTGCATATATCCGACCAATCAAAAAGTGTGGCTAATATTGCCTTGCAAGGTATTATGAGTCAAAATGTCCTGAATGGAGGTACATTTCACATGCAGGGAGATATTCAGCAATGCCGTTTTTCATCTGATATAATCGCGGAAGTACTCCAAATAATTCAACAGGAATCTATCAAACCATACCTGCTTGCATTAGGAGATATCGAGCAATCAGGAACTTTTGAAATAAACGGTAAGAAAATCACATTTGATGGCATAACCAAGACTGACATAGGTTCCTTAAACGAAGACATAAACTATACGGGCAATGACATAGATTGCCGTATTGCATATAACAACTTAGACATAGAGAAAATTATCACTGACCGTAGCTCAAACCTCAACAACTGTACAGGCGAAATCAATGCTAAGGGAACAATCTCACCTCTACACCTGAACATTAACAGCAAGATAGACCATTTCAGTATCAACAATTATACCTATCACGACATCAACATCAGCGGAGTCATTCAGAACGATAATATTACCGGACAAATTGATATTCGGGATGAAAATCTGACGGCTACAGTGAAACCCGATATCTCTTTAGGCGAAGGTCGCTATAGTGCAGACATCAATGCCGATATTGAAAAGATTGCATTGAAAAAAATTAATGTCAGTGATGTCTTGCATGATGACATTGCTTCCGCTAAAATTCATCTCAAGGCTCACGATAACACTAACGGTAAGACCATCAACCTCGCGCTGTCAGGCTTAAATCTCAAAAATGAACAATCAAGCTATAGATGCGACACGTTGAACCTTACATACACCAGCAACAACACGGCAGACAACCTTAAAATAACAAGCGAATTTCTTAACGCACATATTTCGTCAGGGGCGAAGTTAGATGACATACCAAACTCCTTGTTTACATTCGTTGCCTCATCTGTGCCCGCCATTAAGCGTTACGTTGACTTCAAGCCTAACAATAGAAACATTGACTTTAACATCTCCTTAAATAATACTTCACTAATTGAGAGATTATTGAACATTCCTGTCGAACTTGACGGTACCGCAAATATCAGAGGATATATTGACCATCGGAAAAACAGCATCAATATTACCTCATGGCTGCCAAAATTTAAGCTTAACGGTGAACCCTATTCCGAGGGAACGGTATTTCTCAGAGGCGATACCGATTCTTTGAACCTTCTCGCTCAAGTTTCAAAATACTTTAAGGAAACTAAAGTGAAACTTGTCATGAACACATCCATGTCACAAAATACCATAACTCCTTCCTTTGAATGGAAGACACTCAACTCAAACGGTACTTCAGGTAACATCAATCTCAAATGCCTCCTTTATGGCCCGGAAAACAAAGACCATATTGCCGACCTGCACGTCTACCCTTCCAACTTTACAATCTTGGATACGCTGTGGTCTGTCAGTTCATCTGACATACGTCTAAAGCAAGACGGCATACATATATCGCCTTTGGAACTGCGTCAAGGCGAACAGTTTATTTCCATACACAATCAAGACTCATACAATTCTCCATTTCTTGTCACTATCAATGGAATGGAGATATCTCACCTTCAGAACTTACTCAACTTCCACCCTGTCGAGTTCTCAGGTAACATCTACGGAACCATGTCTATACCTTCACGACTTTCCGAACAACCAATGATACCACTTGGCATCACTGTCAGGAACTTTCATTTTCAAGACGGAGATATGGGAACGCTCCATGTTACCGGCAGTTGGGACAATACCGAAAAACGAATTAATCTTGATGCAATGACAAGACAAAGCCAACATGATTCATTAAAGATTAATGGCTTTGTAGACCTAGCTGACAACAGCATTGAGCTGAACTTCTCTCCCCGATACACCAGCACCGAGTTCCTTAATTCATGGTTAAAAGGAGTGCTGGGTGAAATCAAAGGAACAGTATCCGGCCAACTCCAGTTAAAAGGACCCTTAGACAGCCTTGACCTATACGGAAGAGTGGTTTTGGACACATTACGTTTTACTCCGCCAGTTACTAATGCACTGTACACAATGGCATCCGATAGCATTTTCTTTGAAGAAGGTAAAATCATCTTTGAAGATTTTCTCGTTCATGACACCCAGCACGGCAGTTGCGTTGTCATCGGTGCCATTACACACAACAAATTGGAAGACTTTGGTTATGACCTCAGCTTTGATGCAAACAATTTGCTGGCATATAATCACAGTGGCATTGACAACAACGATTTTTGGGGCACCGTATACGCTGACGGCAACGGGAGGCTGCACGGCAATACATCTACAGTCCGCGCAGACCTGAATCTTTCACCGAAATATGGCTCAAACTTCTATTATAATTCTTCCGAAACAGAGAATGCATCTGGTTCCGAATATATTTATTTCCATAATGGCGAGACGCAGGACAAAAGTCTGGGTATAACAGAAAACAAACAGATAGAAAATTTCAAAGACAACTCTTCTGACGTATATTTGAACCTGACGGCTAACATCAATCCCAATGCACAGATTGTCATCTACACAGACCGTAAGACTGGTGACGGACTTTACCTGAGAGGCAACGGCCCTATTGACATTTCGTGGCACAACAAAGGCAAGTTCCGCATCAACGGTCTGTATACAACAACAGGAGGAGAATATCATCTGACCATCCAGGACTTAATGAAACGCAATTTCCAGATACAGCCAGAGGGATATCTGCGTTTCTCCGGTAATGCAAAAGACGGTGATCTGAATCTAAAGAGTATTTACACCGTTCACTCTGTTTCGTTAAGTGACCTGAACATCGGACAGAACATCAGCAATGCGACCACTAATGTCAATTGCATATTAAATTTCGGTGGTAAAGCCAATAATCCTCAAGTAACTTTCGACCTGGATTTCCCGACAGCGGGCGATGATATGCGTCAGACACTGCAAAGCGCCATCTCGTCACAGGAAGACCTGAACATGCAGATGCTCTATCTCCTTACCGTAGGCCGCTTCTACACCTATGATTACGAGACTAGCAGCAGTGCTTCAGCACAAAACCAATCCGTCTTGGCTATGCAGTCACTCTTTGCCAATACGTTGGGCAACAGTCTCGGGAGTATTATCGGTCAGGCGTTACATTTGAACAACTGGACATTTGGTCCCAACATCTCAACTGGCAGGCTGGGATTTGACGACATGGAGGTCGGCGGACAGTTTCAGGGAAGTCTGTTGCAAAACAGATTACAACTGAGTGGTAACTTTGGATACCGTGAGCAAAATACATATGCCAATAATTTCGTTGGCGACTTCAATCTGAGATGGTTGCTCAATCCCAAAGGAACCATAAGCCTTAACGCATACAGTGAGACTAACGATCGATATTTCTCCAAATCCTCACTGTCAACACAAGGTGGAGGTATCATGTTCCAACACAATTTCAACAAACTCAGCAGTTTGTTCCGCAAGAAGAAAACAAAAAAATAATCGTACAATAACTATGACATCTTTAGGATACACCATTGCACATAATCTTGAGGCTCTCCGCACTGTAAAGTTTTGGAAAGAATTCATCATCATGACTCTTGGTATGTTGATTACAGCTATTGCGGTATATTATTTCCTTGTGCCCAGTAAACTGATTATTGGTACGACATCAGGTTTAGCCATTGTTGTCAGTGACTTACTGGACGTGATAGGTTTTCCCGTCAAGGTGTCAATCTGCCTGACAGTCATCAACACCATCTTGCTCATATTGGCTTTCTTCCTAATTGACGGAGAGTTTGGGATTAAGACGGTATATGCATCGTTAGTATTAGGACCACTCATGGATTTGTTGGAACTTATATATCCTTACACAAAACTGTTGACAGAGCCTGGTCAGACATCAGTTATGGGGGATATTTGGTTCGACCTGTTGTGTTTTGTCTTTCTTCTAAGCGCAGCCCAGGCCATACTTTTCCATATAAACGGTTCTACGGGCGGTTTGGATATCGTCGCAAAGATTCTGAACAAATATATGCATATTGACATCGGTACAGCAATCATCATCTCTGGAGCCGTTGTCAGCAGTACAGCTTTTGCCATCAATCCGTTCAGGCTTGTTGTCATTGGACTCATCGGTACATGGCTCAATGGCATTGTCATTGACTACTTCACAGCAAGTATTAGCAAGAGAAAACGTGTCTGTATCATCACAGCAACACCAGACCCCATCAGAGACTACATTATCAATACCCTTGTCAGAGGATGCAGCATCTACAAAGCCACAGGTGGCTATACAGGTGAGCCTCACACAGAGATACAGAGTCTGTTGACACAAAGCGAATTTGGTAATCTAATGGAATTTATCAAAGAGCAGTCAATTGACGCATTCATTGTAGCAAATAATATCAGTGAAGTCTACGGCCTATGGTTCTCCAAGAGTACTAAAAAGGAAATCCGGCGTCATCATCCGAATATATAACACCGGCCCAGTAAATGAAATCTATACCAAGATTGAAAATAGTCAGTCTTTTTTCCAGAATGCCATTGTCAAAGGAAGCATGACGCTGAACACTTCAAGACGGCCTGCCAACATAAGGAAAGAACACAGCCATTTGGCAATAGCAGGTAAGGCGTTCAAGTCATCATAAGGTCCGAACATATGACCGGAAATCGGGCCGATATTGGCGACACATGATATGGCCAGACTGGCAGAATCCAACAAAGGAAGTCCGATAGCGCTGAAGGCCACAGCACCGCAAAATATCAGGAAGAAAAACAATACGAAGTACGATAACAACACATGTTCGGTAGACTCATATACAGGAACTTTATTAACCCTTATGGGTATTACGGCATTAGGATGCAAAAGCCGTTTGAATTGGCAAGTCGCCGTCTTGAAGACAATAAGAATCCTGATTGCCTTCAGTCCGCCCGTAGTACTGCCAGCGCATGCACCCATCATGTTCACAACAAGAATAATAAGCCATAACGGCGGGAACCACATAGCATAGTTGTCAGAGACAAAACCCGTGGTTGTCTGCAATGATACGATGTTGAAAAAAGCCACCCTGACCGCATGCAACGGAGAGTAATGGTTATACATTATCAAAGAAACTGCGCTGACCGTACCCAAAGCAAGCAGCACATACAGGAAGAAACGTAATTCCTCATTCTTGAAAAGGGCCTTGACTTTATGTTTGAATATCGCCAGATAGAGTAAACTAAAGTTCATACCGGCAATAAACATGAAGACAATAATGACGAAGTCAATGCACGGCGAATTGTAATACAACACACCATTGGCACGAGGCGCGAAACCACCCGTTGCCATAGTGGACATGGAGAAATTAAGACTGTCAAATAACGTCATGCCACACCCCCAGAGACACAAAGCGCATACGAGGGTAAGAAAAGCATAAAGCGACCATAACCATTTGGCTGTAGTGCTGGAACGCGGATGGATCTTCTCGGTAGAAAGTCCTATCTTTTCAGCTGTAAGGAGCTGCGAACCACCCTGAAAGTTATTGGGAAGTAAGGTAATAGTGAAGAACACAATACCCAGACCGCCAATCCAATGTGTCAGACTACGCCAGAAGAGAAGACTGTGGGGCAGACTATCTATATTGTTGAGAGCAGAAACGCCCGTAGTGGTAAATCCTGACATCGCCTCAAAGAACGCTGTTGAAACAGACGGGCAGAAACCACTCAGGAGGAAAGGCAGCATGCCTATAAATGAGAAGATTATCCACACAATTCCCACTATGAAATATGCCTCACGGCGATTAGGGTTTTTTCTTCCTGCCTTACATGCATAATACAACGAGAGTCCCACAATAAAAGCAACGCCAGAGGTTAATGCGAAATTCTTCACCTGGCTCTCACCATAATAAAATGCAACTATAAGACATAAGAATAGCAATATGCCTTCCAATATGATAAGCATTCCAAGATATCTTGCTATAGTTTTGAATGAAATCATTGGATGATTTTATGCAAAGAAGGAACTGAGTTTATTTAAATCATTTTCCAGACAGAAGGCTACAACATGATCGCCTTCCACTATCTGCGTGTTACCGTTAACCAAAAATCCCTGACCGTTGCGTATCAAACCACCGATGGTACTTCCCAAAGGTAAATCTAAGTCTTTAACAAGTTTGCGTGTAATCTTAGAATCGGCTTTGACATTAAATTCAGCCACATCTGCATTAGCAACCATCAGCGACTTAACATTAGTGACATCAGCTTTAAGCATCATGCGATAGATGTAACTTGCGGCAATGGACTGCTTGTTAATCAGCGTACCAATATCCAAACTCTCGGCCATATCGACAAAACTCAAATTGCTCAACATGGCAATAGACTTACAAACATTCATGCGTTTCGCAGTAAGGCAGCCGAGGATATTTGCCTCCGAACTGGATGTTAAACCGACAAAAGCCTGAGTGTTTTGAATGTTCTCTTCATTCAGAAGAGAAATGTCTCTACCGTCGCCATGGATAATCATAACATTTTTATTGTCGATAAGTTTGTTCAATTCCTGGCAACGCTCCCTATCCTTTTCTATAATTTTGATATTAATGTCATTGGGCATCAGACGGGCAGCATAGACAGCTGTGCGGCCACCACCCATGATAATTACATTCTTCACATCCGGATAATCCGTTTTACCGGTAATCTCACGGATATGGGACATATATTTTTTGATGTCATAAAATAAGCCAAATCGTATGCCTGAAGAGCGTCGTTACCGTGAGGAATGAGCGTCTCACCATGTCTCTTAATAGCAACGATATGGTATGGAGCATTTGACATACCCAAATCCTTCAAGGGAACATTCAATATCTGGCAATTCTCACGCACCTTAATGCCCATCATAAGCAATGTACTATTCTCAACTTCCCATATCTGCCGTATCCAACTGCGCTGCACATTGTTGACAATCTCTTCTGCTGCAATCATCTCGGGCATAATCAAGGAATGTATGCCTACCTCTTTGAAAAATTCTTTGTTTTGTTCTTGGAGATACTCAAGAGACTCTACACGCGCCACAGTCTTTTTTGCACCCATTTTACTGGCAAGCATACAACAGGTCAAATTTTCTGTCTCATTAGGCGTAACGCCTATCACCAAATCAGCATTGCCTACACCCGCCGAGCGCAGACCTTCAATGGATGTCGGTGATACTGCGCAACCCATCAAATCATAATTCGTTACAAGATTCTCGAATTTTTCAGGAGAAGCATCCATTATTGTGATGTCATGGTGTTCCCTTGATAACAATTTTGCCAAATGGGTGCCGACGGCACCTGCGCCACCTATGATAATCTTCATAACAAAGCATGTTTTATAGATTTAACATCCAGACCTATTTTCCCGTATAGTTTATCTACAGCGCCATGTTCGACAAATTGATCCGGAATACCCAAAATAGTCAGTTTACCATTATAGTTTTTACTTGCGAGATATTCTCCCACCTCACTGCCGAAACCACCCATCCTTGCGCCATCTTCAATGGTGATAACATGTTTGAATCGGCTTATGACATTGTCAAGAATATCAGTATCCAATGGTTTTACAAACCGCATATCGTAGTGGGCGACTGTATAGTCGGGCCGTTCTGTCTGTAATTCGCAAATAGCTTTCTGAACAATACATCCCATCGGTCCGTAGCTCAGCACAACTGCATCTTTACCGTCAGAAATCAGTCTGCCTTTACCGACGGTAAGAGCTTCTAACGGGCAATGCCAATCACTGTCTTCGCATCTGCCACGCGGATATCGGATAACAAACGCACCAATACCGTCAAGTTGTGCTGTAAACATCATCTTACGCAATTCTTTGCCATCCATCGGAGAGCATATCGTCAAATTGGGCACAGGTCGCAATGCCGCAATGTCAAACACGCCATGATGGGTCGGGCCGTCCTCACCGACAATACCAGCTCTGTCAAGACAAAGTACGACATGTTCGTTGGTAATCGCCACGTCATGAATGATATTATCGTATGCCCTTTGTGAAAAAGACGAGTAAATATTACAAAATGGTATCAGACCATCCAATGCCATACCTGCAGAAAAAGTGACAGCATGTCCCTCTGCAATACCGACATCAAAAGTTCTTTCGGGAAAAACTTTCTTTAGTTTATCCATTGAACATCCTGTGAGCATAGCAGGTGTCACACCAACTATCTTAGGATTCTTCTCTGCCAACTCAACAAGAGTTTCTCCAAAAACATCTTGGAAACGCGGAGGCAACCCCTCGCACGATACTTTAAGTCTTTCACCTGAAACAGGGTCGTATTTGCCTGGAGCATGCCATACAGTAGCATCCTGCTCGGCTATCTTAAAACCTTTACCTTTTACCGTATATACGTGCAAGATGCGCGGTCCTTTCATATCTTTTATTTCACGGATAGTACGCACCAATTCCAGTATGTTGTTGCCATCCATGGGACCGAAATATCTGATATTAAGTCCCTCAAAAATATTCTGTTGGTTATATATTAACGATTTAATAGAATTGTTGAAACGGATAATCTTGCGCCGTCCGTTTTCTGTCAGCAAGCCCCATTCTTTCATTTTGTTAGCCGCTTTAAAACGGATTGTATTATATAAATTGGACGTATGAAGGTGACGGAGATATTGCTTCATTCCGCCAACGCTGTTGCTTATACTCATGTTGTTGTCATTAAGGATAATCAACAGATTGTTCGGTGAGACGGAAACATTATTCAGAGCCTCATACGCCAAGCCGCCACTCATGGCACCATCGCCAATAACCGCCACGACCTTTCTGTCTTCGTTCTGTTGGGCAGCTGCAACAGCTATACCGAGAGCTATTGAAATGGAGTTGGACGCATGACCACAAGTATTGACATCGTATTCACTTTCCAATGGCGATGGAAAAGGACGAACGCCATTCAGTTCGCGGTTATGTTTGAATGCCTCTCTGCGCCCGGTCAAAATCTTATGAGCATAGGCTTGATGGCCGACATCCCATATAATTTTGTCTTCCGGAGTATCAAAGACATAATGCAGCGCTACTGCGAGTTCTACGGCACCAAGACTGGAAGCAAGATGGCCTGGATTATGTGAACAGACATCTATGATTTCCTGACGGATTTCCTGGCAGACTTCAGGCAATTTATCCTCGGAAAGACTGCGCAAATCCTTGGGAATATCTATATTGTTAAGCAATTGATATGATTCTTTATTATCTTTCATCAAAACATTTAAGTTTACAAAAGTAGTATTTATTCATTGGAAATTCGTTATTTTTGCGAAATATTTTCAACAATTGACTGTAAATGGAGTTTAGGACTATCGTTGATATACCCACGCCTGATTTTACAATTACAAATTCGTCAGTAATGGTAATGTTGGGCTCTTGTTTTGTTGAAAATATCGGCAATATGTTCACAAACAATAAATTTCACTGTGTTGTTAATCCTTTCGGTGTACTATACAATCCCCACTCTATTTTCAATGCTTTGGATTTGTTGCTGAAGAGCAATTGTGATCTTTTTACAGAGCATCTGTTTTATTATCATAATACATGGGGAAGTTGGATGCATTCCACACAATTTTCCTCACCCGAAAAAAACGATTGCCTAACAAAGATCCAAGAAACGTATACCTGTGCGAGTCGTGACCTGATGACTGCCAATGTTTTGTTCATCACCTTCGGCACAAACCGATACTACCGTTTGAAGGAAAATGGTATGGTGGTCGCAAATTGTCACAAATTTCCTTCCCATCTCTTCTCGGAAGAACAGATTGAAGCCAAGGAGATTGCCGAGAGAGCAAAAATCACATTGTCACATCTCTTTGAGATAAACAACCAGATTAAAGTCGTGTTTACGGTGAGTCCTTACAGATATAAAAAATATGGACTTCACGGCAGCCAGTTGTCCAAAGCACAACTACTACTGGCTGTAGATGAGATATGCAGACTTTTTCCTGCAAATACCTATTATTTCCCTGCATACGAAATCGTCAATGATGAGTTGCGTGACTATCGTTTTTACGCAGACGACATGCTCCACCCATCTACGTCTGCAGTTCAGTATATTTGGGAGCGTTTCGCAAATATATTTCTGTCAGACAACGCCAAAAATATGGTTTCCGATTGGGCACCGATAAGGAATCAACTGAATCATCATTTTATGTCTGACGACAGAAGCGGACAGCAGGCATTTTTGGAGAATCTTATTCTTTCTATTGAAGATTTCTCCAAACGTTATCCATCTGTAAATGTAGATGATGAGTTAATTTTGATAAAGAATAAATTAAATACAAGATAAAGAGATCTACACATGTTATATTCAATAAAAGAAATATGTTCTATCATAGGCGCACAGTGTTATGGCAAACACGATACCAACGTTGAGTGGCTTCTGACAGACAGTCGCTCACTGACATTCCCGGAATCCACATTGTTTTTCGCCCTGAAGACAAAATATGGTGACGGAGCGACATACATCCAACAACTATACGACAGGGGTGTATGCAATTTCGTTGTATCCCGATTACCCGAAGAATCTGACAAGGTTTACCCTGATTGTAATTTTCTGGTTGTTGACAATCCGCTACATGCTCTTCAGACATTGGCGGAGTTTCATCGCAAAAAGTTTAATTTACCTGTTGTAGCTATTACAGGTAGCAATGGTAAAACGGTTGTCAAGGAATGGTTGGCACAGATTTTGAGCGCCGAATATAACGTCACACGCTCACCGCGAAGTTATAATTCTCAAATAGGTGTTCCCCTGTCTGTATGGCTTCTTGCCCCAAATAGTCAGGTCGGAATTTTTGAGGCTGGTATATCGCAGATGGGTGAAATGGGCAAACTGCAACGCATCATCCAACCTTCCATCGGTGTTATAACGAATATCGGAGACGCTCACCAAAAGAATTTTGATTCTCTGGAGCAGAAATGTATAGAGAAATTATCATTGTTTAAGGACTGTAAAGCCATTGTTTATAATGAAGATAATTCGCTGATAAGAGACTGTATCCGTCATCAGGCGTTCGATGCAACTATGCTTAACTGGTCTTTGAAGGACAGAAACGCTTTCTTATTTATCAGCGATATCCAAAAAGACACTGCAACATCTTTCTCCTTCAGTACCTCCAATATGAAGGGCCGGATAACGATACCCTTTACTGACGATGCTTCCTTTGAGAATGCTGCAGCATGCCTTACCGTCGCAGTTTACATGAATGTAAGTATCGACACACTGCAACGCCGTTTCAGTCTGCTGGAACCTGTCGCAATGCGTCTGGAGGTTAAAGAGGGTATCAATTCATGCACGCTGATTAACGACAGTTACAACAATGACCTTAATTCGCTGGACATCGCACTGGACTTCATGAACCGACGTCAGGAGCATACAGACAAGACATTCACGCTGATTTTAAGTGATATCTACCAGAGCGGTATGCCCGAGAAGGAACTCTATGAAAAAGTAGCTCAACTTGTCAACAGCCACAACATTTCCAGATTCATCGGTGTCGGTGAGACCATTGGCAGAAATATGTCCTGTTTCTCCATTCCCACACAACATTTCGCCGATACTGAGTCACTGATTGCGTCGGGGATATGTCACCGTTTTTCCAACGAAGTGATACTTATCAAGGGAGCGCGGGCATTTGGCTTTGACCGCATCACCGCCATCATGGAGAAAAAAGTCCACCAAACCATTCTCGAGGTAAATCTCAGCGCACTGGTGGACAATGTAAACCACTACAGGCATTTCCTCGCTCCCGGCACAAAGATGGTGTGCATGGTCAAAGCTTCGGCTTACGGCGCCGGTTCAGTGGAAGTGGCACGCACCTTGCAAGACCACAGAGTGGATTATCTTGCCGTGGCTGTGGCCGACGAAGGGGTCACGCTGCGCAAAGCCGGCATCCACATGGGCATCATCATCATGAACCCTGAACTGACGGCATTTAAGGAGATGTTCGACAATGAGTTGGAACCCGAGGTCTACAGTTTCGAGCTGCTTGACGCACTGATTGAGGCAGCACGCCGAGAAGGCATCACCAACTGGCCCGTACATATCAAGATCGACACAGGCATGCACCGTCTTGGTTTTCACCCCGAGCGCGACATGGACCGCCTGATTGATATCCTCAGTCACCAGAGCGCAGTAAAACCCCGATCTATTTTCAGTCATTTTGTCGGTAGCGACAGTGCATCATTCGATGATTTCACTGCACAACAGTTTGCACTCTTTGACAAGGCCCGCAAGAAGGTCCAGGCTGCTTTTCCCGGAAAGATTCTGTGCCACATCTGCAACAGCGCTGCCATCGGGCGTTTTCCGCAATACCATCTTGATATGGTACGATTGGGACTCGGTCTATACGGCATTAACCCCGTCGACAATTCCATAATCCATAATGTCTGCACCCTGAAGAGCGTTATCCTGCAACTCAGGGATGTTCCCGCTACCGATACGGTGGGCTACAGCCGTCGTGGCACACTGACACGGCCCAGCCGTATCGCCGCCATCCCCATCGGATACGCTGACGGTCTCAACCGCCATTTGGGGCGTGGCAAGGCATACTGTCTCGTCAATGGACATAAGGCATCCTATGTCGGTAATATCTGCATGGATGTCTGCATGATTGATGTGACAGGAATTCCGTGTAAAGTTGGCGACAATGTGGAGATTTTCGGCGATAACCTTCCCGTCACCGTACTCAGCGATACACTGGACACCATACCTTACGAAATTCTGACATCTGTCAGCGAGCGCATACCGCGTGTATATTACCAAGACTGATTAATACATGTCCAATACGAGCGATAAAGCAAGAAAAGAAGGCATCTATAGCCACGTGTTGCGCTACACAGGTCTGTTTGGCGGCGTACAAGGCATCGTTGTACTCCTTTCCTTCGTGCGCAACAAGTTTGCTGCCTTGTTTCTGGGTAGTCTGGGCATCGGTCTTATAGACATTTACAATCGCACATGCAACCTCTTCACCGCTTTCTTCTCCCTCGTCACACCCGTTGCCGCCACACGCAGTCTTTCAGTCATTGCCACAACGGGCGACAGAACACAGCTTGCCGAACAGGTGAGAATCATTCGCAGTCTCACCCTGCTGACAGCACTTTTAGGCTGCACCGTCAGTGTC
>CACXEH010000063.1 GCA_902766625.1 uncultured Bacteroidales bacterium
CCACTGCAAGAAAGGCAAAGCAAGAGGCTCCGGCAGCAGAAGAGGCTCCGGCTGCAGAAGAGGCTCCTGCAGAGCAAACTCCGGCAGAAGAGGCTGAGTAATTAAATCTATTCAAAAACAATTATCAGAATTAAGAAAATGGCTAGTTTAGCAGATATTCAAAAACTACGTAAGCTCACCGGTGCAGGCATGATGGACTGCAAAAAAGCACTGGAAGAGGCTAATGGTGATATAGACGCAGCTGTAGAAATCGTTCGCGCAAAAGGTCAGGCTATTGCCGCAAAACGTTCAGACCGTGAGGCTTCTGAGGGTTGCGTACTTTGCAAAGCCGCTGACGGCTTCGGCGCAATGATCGCCTTGAAATGCGAAACAGACTTCGTTGCAACAAACGCAGACTTCGTTAAGTTGACACAAGACATCCTTGATGCTGCCTTCGCAGCTAAAGCTAAGACACTGGACGAAGTTAAGGCTTTGAAACTCGGTGACAGAACAATTGCCGATGCTGTAACAGAACGCAGCGGTATTACAGGCGAGAAGATGGAATTGGACGGTTACAATACCATCGAAGGCGTGAATATCACATGTTACAATCACCAGAACAAAAACATGCTCTGCACGATGGTTGCTCTCAACGAAAATGCAGCACCCGAGGTCGGCAAGCAGCTTGCAATGCAGATTGCTGCCATGAATCCTATCTCCATCGACGAGAAGAGTGTTCCCGCAGAGGTTGTGGAGAACGAGATGAAGGTCGCTATCGAGAAGACAAAGGAAGAGCAGGTTGAGAAAGCTGTCCAGAACGCTTTGAAGAAAGCCGGCTTTAACCTCTACATCGCAGAAAGCGAGGAGCATATTGCTGAAGGTATTGCCAAAGGCAACATCACCGAGGCACAGGCAGATGAAATCAGAAAGATTAAGAAAGAAGTGGCAGAACAGAAGTTGGCTAACATGCCGGAGCAGATGGTACAAAGCATCGCTAACGGCCGTATGGCTAAATTCTACAAAGAGTCATGCCTGCTTAATCAGGAATACTGCATGGATGCGACAAAGACCATCTCACAGATTCTCAAGGATGCTTCTGCTACATTGACCGTAACAGCGTTCAAACGCTTTACACTGCGTGCAGACTAAGCAAGAAGTACTTTTCAGTTTAAGATAAGGTTGAGAGTTCCCGGGAATGAATTTTCCGGGAACTTTTTTTATTCAAATGGAACGATGATATAGCCGTTTTCTTCTATCGTATCCCTGGAGTCATTGGCCAGCAGTCGCCAGTCGGTTACTTTCTTCATACCGCATCGGGAAAAATACTTGAGCAACTGACCTCTTATCAAGACGGCTTTGTGCAGGTTTTCAGGATGCGTCATCAGGTTCAGCTTTTCACGGCTTTCTGAACCTTTTGCGAGTTGCACAGGGAAGCAATGGTCGTGCAAGGTGTCGTTTCTTGACTCCGTTAAAAAGATGTTGCTTTCTATGCTGAACGGAGGACAGAATTTAGCCTTCTTGACAGAGTTCCCTTCAATACATCCGGAAATATAGCCTTTGACCGTCACAAGCGTGTCGGGACTGTCCTGAAACAGCTTATTCGCCACGGAGATGGTGATAAAAGGCGAATCGGAGATAGCAGTATCTTTCACAACGGTCACGTCCTCGCTGAAATCCTGCTGACATCCCAAGAATAAAAGCATAGCCGAAAAAGCCACAAGAGCGGTAGTGTTTCTCATATTAACGAACAGGTTAAAGATTGTACAAAGATACTTTATTTTCGGGACAAAGGACACAATGGCTTTAATTGTCAACAAAATGTTAAAAAATAAACCGGCCAGCAGGTTTTTTATTATATTTGTATAAAAATAAGGAAATGAAAATTGTTGTAACCTCTGAATATGCGGAGAAAGACAATAAAATGCTCTTTCCGCCGTTTTATACCAAAGCGGATTCTACATTGCTGAAAGGCGGAAAACCTTTTTTTGTGCCGGACTTCACGACTCAATGTGTAATGACGGTTCACCTTGTGGCGAGGATATGCCGTCTGGGTAAAGGTTTCTCTACGCGGTTTTCATACAGATATGTTGACGCCTGGACATTGGGTGCAAATTTTATTGCACAGGACTTATTGAACGAAGGCCATCATGCGGCAGCAGTCGATTTCGACGGAAGTACAATGATAGGCGATTTCATAGAAGTAAAGGACCTGAACTTTGATTCCGCTTTATGTGAAATGCAGTTAGGAGAGGAGACTGTCAGAATAGAATCTTTAGCAGATGCAGGTCAGAGAATGTTGGAAGATATTTCAAAGATGAGCTATTTCTTTACTTGGAAACAAGGAGATCTGCTGTTTTCCTGTCCGTTGTATAGAAAAGAATCTGTTCATAAGGACGAGCATATATCGTGTATGTTAGGCAAACAAAAATTATTGGAATTTAATATTAAATAGTCTATGCGCAAATTACTCATCATATTATCCTCACTCATTCTTGCGTGTGTCTCTTCTGTGCCTGTCATTGCGGAAGAAACATCATCATTCTCCCACATTGAGTGGAATAGCGAATTTACGTCGTTACCGATGTTTAGTAAAACCATCAACCTCAGTGATGATTTCCGTAATTATGACTATTCAGTTCACCTGGAGTATCCTGAATATGTCCAGATGAGTGCCTCCGAAGTGGATTCCCTAAAGAAATATACATATCAGCCCGGTGAGCAAATTGTGGTCAACGCCTTGCTCGGCGTTTCTCGTAAGCGCGGAATATTGGACGTAAACTTCGTGCCGATAATAAAAAAAGGAAACAAATATTTCCGTTTGAATAGCTGTAAAATCGTCGTTGACAAGAAACAGAAGGCTGCACGCGCGAAATCCCTGAAGGCAGAAGACGAAACGGGGACTTATGCATCACATTCAGTATTGTCAAAGGGGAAATGGGCAAAGATACGTGTCAAGGATGAAGGCATATATGCACTGACGCCGTCTTTCATATCATCATTGGGTTTCTCCGACTTATCCAGAATCAAAGTTTACGGTTATGGCGGACGTGTGGAAAACGACGTCATCAAATACACCCAAGTAGACGATACTGATTATGACGATTTAGAGGAAGTACCTCTTTATCGCAGGGCAAACGACGCCATCTTCTATGCTGAGGGTACGAGAAGATGGTCCACGCTGACCCTGAACACATCGTCTGGGGTATATATATCAAAGCACCAGAATAATCCCTATTCATCATACGCGTATTATTTCATCACTGAAGGCGATGCCCCCCTCGCTATGGAAGAGGAAGAAATCACGGCGAAGAGTTCAAACTTCAACATAAAGAAGGTGCCTTGTCAGGCTTTGATTGACAATGATGAATACAGTTGGATGAGCAGTGGGAAAACTTTCTTTGAAAACTATAATTTCGCCAATGGCAACAGTCGCAGTTACACTATTGCGACGACAGATATAGATACGACATTAAATGGAGTCATTACCGTAGCCTTTGCGGCTGCAAGTAAAGACAATAATACCTCTGTTCAATTATCGTTGAACGGCAACAGTTTAGGCTTATTCTCGTTAACCACGCTTGCTGAGCATGATGTAGCCGTACTGGGTACAAAAACCTTCGCCTCCAAATTGTTCAAAAACAGCAATGTGATTAGCATCAGGTCGTCTGCGTCGCATGATGCCCGGTTGGACTATATAAAAATAGATTACTACAGAAACTTGAACTTTTCCGGCAAGGCAATGCCGTTCAGGCACTATCGGACGAATGCTTCCAACTTTATAATGAACGTTCCCGATAACGACAATATTCAGATATGGCGGCTCGGTTATCCCGGGCATCCAACAGCCCAAGTGCCGTTCACGACGACCGACAACGTGCTGACCTGTCTTGTCGACAATCCGTCATTGCGCTATATGGCAGTCGATGTAGCGGCTTCGTTTGACACACCTGAAAAAGTCGGCATAATAGAAAATCAGGACTTGCATGCGGATTCCGCGTATGATATGGTGATGATTATCCCTGAGAGCGGTAAACTGCTCCAGCAGGCCCAGCGTCTGGCTGACTATCATGCTTCAAAAGACGGTCTGCGGACAAAGATAGTCAGGGCGGATGCACTATACAACGAATTCTCTTCCGGTACGCCTGACGCTGGCGCATACCGCCGCTATATGAAGATGTTGTATGACAGGGCGCAGTCAGAGGCCGATATGCCTCGCTATCTATTGCTCTTTGGCGGATGCGTATGGGATAACAGGATGGTGACAGCAGAATGTAAATATTTAGACCCCAAAGACTATTTGTTGAGTTATGAGTCTGAGACATCGCTCAATGAGGTAAGCAGTTATGTGACGGACGATTATTTCGGATTCCTGGATGACGGCGAAGGTGGTCGAATCTTGTCAGAAAAGATTGATTTGGGCATTGGACGCTTTTCTGTCACGACAGATGAGGAAGCTAAAATAATCGTTGACAAACTTATATCTTATATGGATAACAAGGTTTGCGGTTCGTGGAAGAATGACGTTTACCTTATTGCTGATGACGGAGACAGCGGCGGCCACATGAAAGATGCCGAAAGCGTATGTAAGGTCGTAGAGGGCAATTTTCCCAAACTGGCACTGAAGCGCGTGTATCTTGACTCTTATGCCAGAGAGTCATCATCTACGGGAAACTCATATCCTGCAGTTCGAAACATCCTGAAGAACATATTAAACAACAAGGGTGCGCTTGTCATGAACTACTCCGGTCACGGTTCTCCCTATCAGGTCTCTCATGAAAGAGTGTTGACATTGGCGGATTTCAAGGAAGCGACTTCGGCGAAAATACCTTTATGGGTAGCGGCATCATGTGAGCTGACGCCTTATGATATGATGGAGGAAACGATAGGAGAGAGTGCTTTGCTGAACAAATCAAGCGGTGCGGTGGCATTCATAAGTTCCGCACGGGCTGTTTACGCTGCACAAAACACGTCGTTGAACACATATTTCATGAAATATGTCTTTGCGACTAAAGAAGACGGCACGCGCTATACGCTGGGTGATGCGTTGCGTGAGACAAAAGTCAGTCTCGTCTCACCAGTCACTCCGCAAGATCCGAGAGATTACTCTTACAACAAGTTAAAATACTTCCTATTGGGCGATCCCGCTATGACGCTGATGATGCCGACTCACAATGTCGTCATTGACGCTATCAATGATATTCCTCTTACGGGTGCAGGGGAGCTGCCCCGTCTGACAGCAGGAAGCTGTGCCAAAATCAAAGGCCATATAGAAGACACTTCCGGAAACCTGTTGCCGGGATTCAACGGCAGCCTGACACTTACCTTGCTGGACAGCAGAGACACTATTGCGTGTCTGAACAATGCCGGTGACGATATGGATACATATTATTTCTCAGAACACACAAAGACGCTTTATGAAGGCAGTGACTCTGTCCTCGCCGGCACGTTCACAACAGAGATACCTATACCGTTTGACATAAAATATACAGACTTGAACGGACGTCTGAACCTGTATGCCGTCAACAACGAGAATACGGTTGAGGCGAATGGTGTATGCTATGACTTTATTGTCGGCGGAACGGCCGATAACATCGTGAATGATAACTCCGGACCATCGTTGTATGTTTACCTTAACACTCCGGAATTTCAGGATGGCGGCAGTGTGAACGAAACACCTTACTTTCATGCCAACTTGAACGACTCCGATGGAATCAATGCTACAGGTAATGGTATAGGTCATGATATAGAACTCATTATAGACGGAAAGGAGAATATGTCATACAATCTCAACAATTATTATGTCAATGATTTCGGCAGCTTCATGTCGGGTTCGGTTTATTATCTCATTCCGACTCTTGATGAAGGTGCGCACACGTTGCTTTTCAGAGCCTGGGATATGAAGAACAACTCTTCGTCTGCTACGATGAAATTTAATGTGATAAAGGGTCTGTCTCCCTCAATACTGCGGGCTACGCTGTCAAAAAACCCGGCACAGACGACAACAGACTTTATCATAGAGTATGACCGTCCTGAAACTGAAACAGAGTTTACGGTGTCTGTATATGACTGTTTTGGCAGGTTGTGGTGGAAACATACCGAAAGTGGCACTTCTGATGTGTCGGGTCATTATAGGATAAATTGGAATCTGACATCAAACAACGGTGTTATATTGCCATCGGGCTTGTATCTGTATGAAGTCAGTGTATCTTGCAACGGCAGTAAGGAGTCCACAAAAGTTGAGAAATTAATCATTCACAAACAATAAAAACTATACATTAGAGTTTTAAATACGTACAGTTATAAGATAGAATATGAAGAAAATAATCATATCAATATTATTTGTAGGTATGTACTCGGTTTCTTCACATGCCGAAGATATTAAGAGTAAGTTTAATCCTGTACAGACGGCGGTGGTCTCCCAGAGTATCGCTGCGGATGCTCATGCCGGCGGTATGGGTGATATGGGTGCTGCTACGGAGCCTGATGCCAATTCGCAGGCCTGGAATGCTGCCAAATATCCATTTTGCATAAGCAAGGCCGGTGTCGCTCTGAACTATACTCCGTGGTTGCGCCAATTGGTCAATGACATCGACTTAGCCTATCTCGCCGGATATTATCGTATCGGTGATTATCAGGCAGTCAGTGCGTCGTTGCGTTATTTCTCTCTGGGCGAAGTCTCATATGGTGACGGATCAGTTTCAGGCACCGGAACGAGTATGACCATCAAACCTTATGAATTTGCTGTTGATGCGGCATATTCAAGAATGTTGAGCGAGAAATTTTCTGCGGCTGTGACGTTCCGCTACATATATTCAGACCTGTCCGGACACTATGAGGACGGTTCAGAACCCGGTTCAGCCTTTGCTGTTGATTTGGCGACATACTATAATACCTATGTCAATATGGGGCCGCGCGAGTGTATGTTCTCATTAGGTCTCGGTGTGTATAACCTGGGTAGTAAAATCAACTATGGCGATGATTATTCTTATTTCATCCCTACAACGCTGAGGTTGGGTGTCAATTATATGATTCCTATGAACGAGTACAATAAAATTTCGTTCGGTGTTGAGGCCAACAAGTTACTTGTCCCGACGTATCCTACCGACGAGCAGTGTGCGAAAAAATTAGGAATAGACTATGATGACGGCAACGACCACACAGCAGAATATCTGACCTATCGTGAGGATAACTACTACTCTATGTCACCTATCAAGGGTATCTTCAAGAGCTTTGGTGATGCGCCTAACGGCTTCAGTGAAGAACTTGAGGAGATTAATTGGAGTATAGGTGCTGAGTATACTTACAACGATAAGTTTATGATTCGCGCAGGTTATCATCATGAAAGCGAGAACAAGGGTAACCGAAAATATTTCACTGTAGGTGCCGGTTTCCGCATGAATGTGTTTTCTCTGGATGCGAGTTACGTGATTGCCACAGCCGCTTCCAATCCTTTGGACCAGACGCTCCGTGTATCTTTAGGTTTCGATTTGGACGGCATTAAGGATTTGTTCAACAGAGGCAGATAAAATGGCACCTTTCAGAGTGGGAATGGGCTATGATGTCCACCGTTTAGTTGCAGACAGAGATTTGTGGCTTGGCGGTATAAAGATAGATTATCCTTATGGCTTATTGGGCCACAGCGATGCCGACGTGCTCATACATGCGTTGTGTGATGCTATCCTTGGTGCCGCCAACTGTCGCGATATAGGCTATCATTTTCCGGATAAAGATCCTAAGTATAAAGGCGCTGACAGCAAACTCCTTTTGGCTGAAGTCGTGAAGATAATTGCCGGAAAGGGGTATAGGGTCGGCAATGTGGACGTTACGGTTTGTCTGGAGCTACCCAAATTAAATCCTCATATTCCGGCTATGACTGAATGTCTTGCGCATATTATGAATATAGAGCAAGACTGCGTATCCATTAAGGCTACGACTACAGAGAAGTTGGGCTTTACCGGCCGTCAGGAAGGGATTTCCGCTTATGCTGTTGCTTTGTTAGAAAAGATTTAATCTCCTTTTCCACATTAGCGTCAACAAAGTCTGATATGTTTTCATTATTGGACAGTCTGCGTCTTATCTCGGTTGAGCTGACGTTATATAACGGCATATCCAGAAGATGTACGTTTGGCGGCAGTTCCTGTTCTTTGACAGAATATCCTTGTCTCGGGTACACTATAAAATCGTAATCCCTGATGAGCGTGTCTGCCTTGTACCATTTGGAGAAATTTGTCCAGTTGTCCGCTCCGATGATGACAGTAAATCTCCTTTCGGGATATGCCTCCTTGAGTCGGAGCAGGGTGTTGTAGGTATATGAGGGTCGGGGCAGGTGAAACTCAAAATCTGACACCTTGATGTGCGGATGTCCCTTTGTGGCAATCTGCGCCAGGCGCAACCTGAAGTCATCATCCATCAGTGTGGTGTTCTCCTTCAGCGGATTCTGCGGCGAGACCATGAGCCACAGTTCGTCAACCAGTCCTCTTTGGCATATCGCATCAGCAATAGCGAGATGCCCGTTATGGACGGGATTGAACGAACCGCCAAAGATACCTGTCCTAATCATATCTCTTTAATCCAAAAAGGCGTTCACTGCAGCCAGAGCCTGCGCCTGAGCATCTTCCAAAACGTCATTGACGATGATTTTGTCAAATTGCGGCGCAAAGGTGATTTCGTATTCAGCTTTGCGGATGCGGTCATTAATGATTTCGAGACTGTCGGTGCCTCTTTTGAGTAAGCGGTTTTTGAGGACCTCAATGCTGGGTGGCTGGATAAAGACTGTCAGCGCTTGGTCGCCATAGATTTTCTTAATATTGACGCCGCCTTTGACATCTACATCCAAAACGACATTCTCGCCGTTGAGCAGTTGCTTTTCCACTTGTTGTTTCAGCGTCCCGTAGAACTTTCCGGCATAGACTTCTTCGTATTCAATGAACGCGTTGTTTTGTATCTTTGCCCTGAATTCATCGGGCGTGAGAAAGTAGTAATCTTTTCCGTTGATTTCATTTCCTCTTGGTGCCCTGCTTGTGGCGCTGACGGAGAAGTGCAGGTTGTCTATCTGAGACATCAGATAATGCACGATAGTGGTCTTGCCGCTTCCGCTGGGTGCGGAGAATACGATTATTTTGCCTGTTTTCATATATGTCGTTGCTTAAAGGATATTCAGGACTTGTTCTTTTATCTGTTCCAGTTCGTCTTTCATCTTGACTACGAGATTCTGCATGTCAGCCTGGTTGCTCTTGCTGCCAAGCGTGTTGATCTCGCGTCCCATTTCTTGGGCGATAAAGCCCAGCTTCTTTCCTTGGGCTGTTTCGTTTTCCATCGTTTGGGCAAAATAGCTCAAGTGATTGCTCAGACGTTGTTTCTCTTCGTTTATGTCGAGTTTTTCGATGTAGTATATCATCTCTTGCTCAAGGCGGTTTTGGTCATAGTCCACGTTGCGGAGCGATTTCAGTCCATCGGTAATGTTTTGCTTTATTTTATCGATACGCTGCGTCTCGTACTTGCTGACATCTGCGAGATAGGATGCGATATTGCTCAACTTCTCGTCAAACTTGTGTTTCACGGTGTTTCCTTCTTGCTTTCTGAAATCAATCAGATGTCCAACAGCTTCGTCTATGGCTGACATGATGACAGCCCACGTGTCATCGGTTATTTCCTGCGGAGCAGGTTGTTGTGATATGCCGGGCATCTTGCTTAATACCTCCCACCAGTTGTCTGTGGGCGGAACGATGTTCTCTTTCGCACTGATGCGCTTTATCTGTTCAATATAAGCGTGGATGATGTCTTCGTTGAGAGTGACAGTCTGAGACGCATCCAAGTCTTCAGTCCATAGGCAGAAGTCCACCTTACCCCTGATAAGTCTCTGTGACAGATAGGAACGTATCTCCAAATCCTTGCTGATATAGAGTGAAGCAATGTGTGTCTGTATGTCAATGTTTTTGCTGTTGAGTGATTTAATCTCAACATGTATTTTTTTGTTATTGATAATGGCTTCGGCTTTACCGTAGCCTGTCATAGAAAGTAACATGTATGTAATTTTTATTTTAAGGCAAAATTACTATTTTTATTAAAAAACAAACTTGTGTTTGGGTATAGAAAGATGATATTTTCGTAAATTTGCATATAATTAGACGGAAAACCAAATAAATAGATAAATTATGGTAAATTTTAAAGAATTAGGTCTCGTTAATACACGAGAAATGTTCAAGAAGGCTGTTGATGGCGGCTACGCTATTCCAGCTTTCAATTTCAATAATTTGGAGCAGTTGCAGGCTATTATCACAGCCTCTTCTGAAACAAAATCTCCTGTCATCCTTCAGGTATCCAAAGGTGCCCGCAACTATGCTAACCAGACATTGTTGCGCTATCTTGCTGAAGGTGCTGTGCAGTATGCAAAAGAATTGGGCTGCGAACATCCTGAGATAGTTCTCCACCTTGACCACGGTGACACCTTCGAACTGTGTAAGAGTTGTGTGGATATGGGCTTCTCTTCTGTAATGATTGACGGTTCTTCACTTCCTTACGAAGAGAACATAGCACTGACCAAGAAAGTCGTTGAGTACGCTCACCAGTATGATGTTACTGTAGAGGCTGAGCTCGGTGTACTCGCAGGCGTAGAGGATGACGTAGTCGCAGAAGAGTCTCATTACACAAAACCTGAAGAGGTTATTGACTTCTCTCAGCGTTCAGGTTGTGACTCGTTGGCTATTTCCATCGGTACATCACATGGTGCATATAAGTTCAAGCCGGAGCAGTGTACCCGTGACCCGAAGACAGGCAGACTTGTTCCTCCTCCTTTGGCATTCAACGTATTGCATGAGATAGAGAAGAAACTTCCTGGATTCCCCATCGTTCTTCACGGTTCATCTTCCGTTCCTCAGGAATATGTTGATATCATCAACAAGTTCGGTGGTAACCTGCCCAATGCAGTAGGTATACCTGAAGAGCAACTTCGTGAGGCTTCCAAGAGCGCTGTTTGCAAGATTAACATTGACTCAGACTCTCGTCTGGCTTACACAGCGGGTGTACGTGAGACTTTGGCTCAGCATCCTGATTACTTCGATCCGCGTCAGTATGGTAAGGTTGCACGTAATTACATGATTGATTTGTACAAGCATAAAATTGTCGACGTTCTCGGCAGTGATAATAAACTGGCTTGATGTATTGACAATTTATCCAATAATTTGTTATTTAGGGACTGGTATCATTACCGGTCCCTTTTTTGTTTAACGTACTTTTGTTAAATTTGCATAGGAAA
>CACXEH010000064.1 GCA_902766625.1 uncultured Bacteroidales bacterium
CCTTAATTAAAAAATCATTCCATTTTGCATGAAATTTATTTGCTAAGTAAAATCAATTTAGTTATATTTGCAAAACAAACGTATCAAATTGATTATGATGAGCGGCTCAAACTTAAGTAACTTATGCGCCCGAGACTTCCAGAAAAGCATTGACGGGAAGTTGACAAGCCTCTATATACTTAAGAATAAGCACAATGCGGAAGTAGCCGTCACCAACTACGGCGGCTCTATCGTCGCCATCATGGTGCCAGACAGAAACGGTGACTTCGCCAACATCATACAGGGACACGACAACATTGATGACTGCATCAACAGTCCCGAGCCCGTAATGAGTACTCTCGTCGGCCGCTATGCCAACCGCATCAGCAAAGCCACATTCACCCTCGACGGGAGAGAGTACATCCTCGCGGTCAACAACGCTCCCAATCACATTCACGGCGGCCCGACAGGCTTCAATGCCCGTGTGTGGGACGTAGACCACGTTGACATGCAGACACTACAGCTCCGCTACACCTCCGCTGACGGTGAAGAGGGATATCCCGGCAATCTCGTCATGACAGTCACCTACACCTGGACCGATGACAACGAACTCTTTATCGACTACGAGGGGACGACCGACAAAAAGACCGTCGTCAATATGACGCATCACGGATACTTCTCCCTCTCAGGCATCGCCTGTCCCACACCGAGCGCGATGAACGCCCTCTGTCAAATCAACGCAGACTTCTTTATCCCTGTAGACAGCACATACATCCCTACGGGAGAAATACTCAGTGTCAAGAACACACCCTTCGACTTCACCACGCCCCACATTATCGGCGAACGCATTGATGACACCAGTAACGAGCAAATACGCTATTGCTCCGGGTACGGCGTCTGCTATGTCCTCAACAAGAATCAACCGGGAGAATACTGTTTTGCCGCAAAAGTCGTTGAGCCTGAGAGCGGACGAAGCATGGAAGTCTACACCACCGAGCCAGGCCTGCAATTTTACACAGCAAACAAGTCCAAAGACTATATCGGCCAACACGGTGCAACCTTTCCGAGACGCAGCGCCCTCTGCCTTGAGGCGCAGCACTTCCCCGACTCGCCCAACCGTCCTTATTTCCCATCCGCCATACTGACGCCAGGAGAAGTCTACAGACAAAAGACAATGTACAAATTCGGCATCGACAAAAACATCTGAAATATTAACAACACAACAAATCAACAGAAATATATGAACAATGTCAACTTAAGCAATCTGTTCGCTAAAGACTTCCAGAAGATTATCAATGGGAAGCAGACAGACTTATACATTCTTAAAAACAAACAAGGCTCCGAGGTTGCTATCACCAATTACGGCGGCTCCATCGTCGCTATTATGGTGCCCGACAGAAACGGCAACTTCGCCAATATCATTCAGGGGCACGATAACATAGATGACTGCATCAACAGTCCTGAGCCGTTCCTCAGCACCCTCGTAGGCCGTTACGGCAACCGCATCTGTAAAGGCCGCTTCACCCTCGACGGCAACACATATACCCTCGCTGTCAACAATGGTCCCAACCACCTTCACGGCGGTCCCACTGGCTTTCATGCAAGAGTATGGGATGTGGACTACGCCGATACTCAGACGCTCCGTCTGCGCTACACCTCCGCTGACGGCGAGGAGGGTTTCCCCGGCAATCTCGTAATGAGAGTCACCTACACATGGACCGACGACAACGAACTGTTTATCGACTATGAAGGCACGACCGATAAAAAGACGGTTGTCAATATGACAAGCCACGGATTTTTCTCCCTATCGGGCATCGCCGACCCCACACCCAGTGCAATGAACGTTGTCTGTCACATTAACGCCGACCATTTCATCCCCATCGATGAGACATCCATTCCTACAGGCGAAATCCTCAGCGTAAAGGGCACACCTTTCGACTTTACCGAGCCTCACGTCATCGGCGAACGCATCGACGACCCCGATGATATCCAGATAAAACACGGTGCTGGCTACGACCACTGCTTCGTACTCAACAAGAGATATCCCGGCGAGTTCAGTTTCGCCGTTAAAGTCGTTGAACCCAAGAGCGGGCGCAACATGGAAGTCTACACCACCGAGCCGGGAGTGCAGTTCTACTCCGACAACTGGGCCAACGGTTTCAAAGGGCAATATGGTGCCACCTTCCCCCGTCGCAGCGCTATCTGCTTCGAGGCGCAACACTTCCCCGACTCGCCCAACCGTCCTTACTTCCCGTCCGTAGTTCTCTCACCGGGACAAGTCTACACACAGAAGACAATGTACAAATTCGGCATAGAAAAATAAACAACACAAATATTAACACTAAAACATTTAAAAAATTATGGCGCAAAAATCTAAACAATGGGCAGCGATTATCATGATGATTGCTCTCTTCGGCATGATTGCATTTGTAACCAACTTATGTTCACCTATGGCAATCATAGTAAAAAATCAATTTGGAGCCTCCGACACATTGGCTCAGATTGGCAACTACGGTAACTTCATTGCATACCTCGTGATGGGTATCCCCTCAGGTATGCTCATTGCCAAGTATGGTTACAAGAAGACAGCCTTGATGGCTTTGATTGTCGGCATCGTTGGCATACTGCTTGAATACTTCTCCGGACAGGCTGGCAGTTTCCTCATATACCTCATCGGAGCCTTCATCAGTGGTTTCTGTATGTGTATGCTCAACACCGTTGTCAACCCTCTCCTCAATGTTCTCGGCGGTGGCGGCAAGACGGGCAATCAACTCATCCAGATTGGCGGTTCATGCAACTCTGCATGCGCAGTTGCCGTATATATCATCATGGGCGCACTCATCGGTGATGCAGCAAAAGCCCGTATCGATGATGCTACACCTGCACTCTTCATTGCACTGGCCATCTTCATTATCGCATTCATCGTACTTATCTTTACCAAAATAGACGAACCCGAACAGGCTCCCGTACAGACTTCGCTCATCGCCGGCGCGCTCAAGTTCCGCCATTTCACTCTCGGTGCATTGGCTATCTTCCTCTACATGAGCGTAGAGGTCGGCACACCTACCTACATGCTCCAGTACATGACCAACGAAGCTGGTCCTAACGGATTAGGCATGGATGCCGGCATCGTCGGCCTCATCGTAGCCGTATACTGGTTGATGATGTTCGTAGGCCGTCTGGTAGGCGGTGCAATCGGCGGCAAAGTATCCAGCCGCGCTATGATCACCACAGTAGCCACCTGTGCCATCGTCCTCCTGCTCTTCGGTATGTTCGCTCCGAGAGACATCACTGTCAACGTTCCCGGCATCGACTGGGCAAGCCTCTCAGTCATTTCCGCTGAAGTGCCCATCGGCATCCTGGCATTCATCCTCGTGGGACTCTGCACATCTGTCATGTGGGGAGGTATCTTCAACATGGCCGTTGAAGGTCTCGGCAAATACACCGCCGTCGCTTCAGGCATATTCATGACAATGGTCTTCGGCTGCGCCGTAATGGTATTCCTCCAGGCTCAGGTAGCAGAAGCCACAGGCTCTTACCTCACCAGCTACTTCATACCACTCGCCTGCGTAGTATACATCCTCTTCTACGCACTCGTAGGTAGCCGCGTGGCAAAGAGAGAAGAAGAATAACAAACATTATAAACCTATATAAAACTATAAGATCGTGAAACTTACAATTGAAGATGTTCGCACACGTTTCATCAAGCATTTTGACGGAACGACAGGAAGTGTTTATGCTGCTCCCGGCCGTATCAACCTCATCGGAGAGCACACAGATTATAACGACGGATTTGTTTTTCCAGGAGCCGTTGAACAGGGCATGATAGCTGAGCTCAAACCCAACGGCACACGCAACGTCCGCGCCTACTCCATCGACATGAAAGACCTCACCGAGTTCTCCCTCGATGACGAGAAAGGCCCCTCTGCCACATGGGCACGATACATCTTCGGCGTATGCCGTGAGATGATGGCACTCGGCGTACCCGTACAGGGCTTCAACACCGCCTTTGCTGGCGATGTACCCCTCGGTGCAGGCATGTCTTCCTCGGCAGCCCTTGAGAGCGTCTATGCTTTTGCCCTCAATGACATGTGGGGAGACAACAAGATAGACAAGATGGAACTCGCACGCGTAGGTCAGCGCACGGAACACAAATACATCGGCTGCAACTGCGGCATCATGGACCAGGCCATCAGTATCCTGGGCAAGAAGGGCTACCTCATGCGCCTCGACTGCCGCAGCGGTGAGCATGACTACTTCCCTTGGAATCCCAAAGGCTACAAACTTGTACTCGTCAACTCTTGCGTCAAGCATGAACTCGTAGGTTCTCCCTACAACGACCGCCGCAAGAGCTGCGAGAACGCTGCAGCAGCCATCAACAAGAAATTCCCCGAGGTCAAATCACTGCGCGATGCCACCTATGAGCAACTCGACGCTGTAAGAGGCGACATCAGCGAGGAAGACGCTATGCGCGCCCATTACGTCATCGGCGAGCGTGAGCGTGTCCTCACCGTATGTGATGCTCTCCAGAAAGGCGACTACGAGACAGTAGGTCACATGATGTACGAAACTCACGAAGGCCTGAGCAAAGAGTATGAAGTATCTTGCGAGGAACTCGACTTCCTTAATGACATCGCCAAAGACGAGGGCGTCACCGGCTCACGCATCATGGGCGGCGGTTTCGGCGGCTGCACTATCAACCTTGTCAGCGAGGAACTCTACAACAACTTCGTCAAAGTCGTCGTTGAAAAATTCTATGCAAAATTCAAGAAAAAACCCGTCATCATCGATGTCCTCATCGGCGACGGTGCAAGAAAATTAGTATAAAGTCTTAACGAAACACTTATCATAAAGGCGGAAGAAGTAACGTTCTTCCGCCTTTTTATGTATCATTACCCTTCTGTTTTCAAAGAGAAACGGCTTGCTGATGGCCGTACATGGGGAGAGTGTATTTCTCATCGTTGGAAGGTGACAGGGGCAGACAACTGAGAGCGCAAGGATTGTCCTTGAGATTCATCAAGACCTTGAAGCTTCCGCTGATATATTTTCCATTCCACGGGCCGGAATGTATGTTCTATGGCATGGAATGTAAGTTCCATCCGATGGAATTTACGTTCCAGCCTTTGGAACGGAGCATTTGTCGGGCAGAAGCAGTACATATTCTGCCGCAGAATAGTCGCAAATAAGGAAAGGAAACGCTCCCGCAAAAAACAGAGAGGACTTCTTTCAAGACAGCACTCTGCTGATGGTGTGCCAGCGAATAAATTAAGACAGAATCATTAATTATTTAGAGAAAAGCGGCTTGCCGAAGGTCGTGCTTGAGAAGAGTATATTCCTCATCACTGAAAGGTGACAGTGGCAGACGGCAGGGACCGCACGGGATGCCCTTGAGGTTCAATACCGCTTTGCCGCCACGAATGCCGCCACCGTAACGGATAATTATCTCCACCATCTCCACCGACCTGCGCTGCAAGACTCGCGCCTTGTCGAAATCGCCTTGACGCACGGCTTCCATAATGCCCAGATAGACCTGGGGAATGTAGTTATAGGTACTACCCACACCACCTGTTGCTCCAAGGGAAAGACCGGAAAGGAGTATCTCGTCGTAGCCGTGAAGGACTTCAAAGACCCCACCGTCAAGGGTAAGACACTGAAGCATCTCCATGAGGTTGTTGCTGGTAAATTTGGTACCGACGAGGTTGGGCATAACTTTGCGTCCTTCGTGGAGGAAGGCAGGTACGGAGAGCGAGACACCCGTCATGGATGGCATGTTGTAGTAGTAGAACGGCAAGGGGAAAGCACTGGCAGCGACAGGAACAAAGAAGTCTATAAGGTCCTGCACAGTGGAGGGCTTAAAGAAGGTCGGCGCCATAGCTCCTATGGCATCGGCTCCAGCCTGACGTGCATGGGCAGCAAGGTCGGCAGCGTTGCGCTGAGCATTGTCACCCACATGGGCTATGAC
Source organism: uncultured Bacteroidales bacterium (assembly GCA_902766625.1). Lineage (GTDB taxonomy): Bacteria > Bacteroidota > Bacteroidia > Bacteroidales > Bacteroidaceae > UBA6382. The sequence goes on from CACXEH010000064.1 coordinate 5,942, forward strand.
TTTGTAGCGACCGTCAGCAGCCTGTATCCAAGCCTCAAGCAGGCGCTTGCGTTCGTCAAGGGTAAGGGAGAGAGATTCGCCTGTAGTGCCATTGACGAAGACACCCGACAAGCCTTCGGCGGCAAGCATGTCGGCATAGGGTTTGACGGCTTCGTAGTTAATGTCACCATTAGCGTACATGGGTGTGAACGTGGCTGCAACGAGTCCGTTGATGCGTTGGTAGTTTTCCATTTTTTTGTATGAATATGTGTGTTAATGTTTTTTTGTTGTAAAAATGAGGCTACCGAGATAGCCAATCATAAAACAGGATATAAAACCTGTGGCTGAGTAGAGGAGCAGGTGTACCGATTGGCTCTGCATGACGACCAATTGTACCACAATGCTACCAGCGATACCCAGAAGGGCACCTGCGGCATTGGCGCGGTGCGTGAGCATACCCAACAGAAAGAGTCCGCCGAAACTGCCTAAGAGGAGTCCGAGTATCTTGTTGAATTCATCCCACAGGGATTTAATCTCCCAGGTTGCCATCATGAGGGCAAAGACGATACCCATAAGGCCAAGTACGAGGGTGGCAATGCGCGCCGTATGAAGGCTCTCACGCTGAGCACCGAAGATCTTGCGGTGGATGTCTACGACATAAGCTGTGGAGGCAGAGTTCATGCTACTACTCAGGGTGGACATGGCGGCTGCGAGGATACCCGATATGAGTAGTCCGGCGACACCGGGCGGTAATTGGGAGCATATGTACCACGGGAATATGGCATCGGCATCTGAGATGGTGAGGCTGAGGTCGGCTGGATGGTGCTTGTAGAAGACGTAGAGGGCTGTGCCGACAAAAAAGAAGAGCAGGGTCGCAGGGATGCTGAGCAGAGCGTTGGTCAGTACGCTTCGCCGAGCCTGCGATTCGGTCGCTGTTGTCATGTAGCGCTGCACCATAGTCTGGTCTGTGCCATAGGTGGTGACATTGGTGAAGAAGGTAGCTATAAGTACAGTCCAGAGTGTGGGCTGACGAAGGTCGAAGCGAAAGTCACCGAGGTTAAATTTATGGTCAGCTATAGCCTCGCTGAGGATGTCTGTCATGCCATCGGGAATCTGACACACAATAGTCACAACTGCCAGCAGCGCACCGCCGAGGAGGATGACAACCTGCAGGGCATCAGTCCAGACGACTGCCTCAATACCACCCGTCATAGTGTAGAGGAGGCTGAGGATGCCCATGAGGGCGATGCAGACGAAAATATCGATGCCTGCGACTACATTGATGGCGATGGCCGGCAGAAAGAGGACGACACCCATGCGGCCTATCTGAAATAGGATAAAGGCCACACTGCACAAAGCACGCACAAGATAGTTGAACCGACGCTCAAGATACTCATAAGCCGTGGTGACGTTGAGAGAGCGGTAGAAAGGGATGAAGAGAGCGAAGAGCAAGGGGACGACCATCAGGATGCCGGCATTGAACCAGATATAGCTCCAATCAGTGGCATAGGCTTTGGCCGGAATGGCCATAAAAGTTATGGCGCTGAGTGAAGTGCCAAAGATGCTGAGTCCTACAGCCCACCAGGGAAGGCGTCCACCGCCACGGAAGTAGTCGTCGGTAGTCTTCTGCTTACGGGAAAAATAAAAACCCATCCATGCAAGTACACAGAAGTATAAGACGATGACGGCGATGTTGAGAACACCCATTCCTGAATGTCCGGTCACGAAGCGACCACGGAGAATATGGGGCGTGCGGATACCGGGGCGTATTTCTCCGCCACCTATCCAGAAAGCGTCACCACGCCTGGAAAGGACGGTAGTGACAGGTATGTCACAGGTTAGCGTATCAACATCTGTGAGTGTCTGGGTAACAGTGTGAAAGGCTCTGACGGTGTGGCTGAAACCTGGGTGGGTATCAGAACCGTCTATCATTGCGGGCACGCCTCCAAGCAAGAGTATATGGTTGGCTCCTGTGGGAACGGCCGTAGCGGCCATCACGGGGAAGGAGGGGCGCAGTGTAGTCCACGAGGCAAGTCGGGGGTTGTAGGCATAGCCGTCGGCAAGGACACGCAGCGACCCGTCTGGACGGAAGTTACGGCCACTGAAGAGATAGAAACAGTCATCGAAGCCGTCGCTCTGAACTGCACTGACAGCGTAGGCACGAGGCTCTCCCGGCCATGCAGACAGACGGTGCCACCCCTGTCGCCTATCGCTGAGGTCAAGGACGAAGAAAGAGGCAGTAGCCTCGGGAGCGGTCATTGATGACTGTCCGCCTGCCACATAGACTTTACCTTTGAGAAGGGAGGCTGTGGCGTTAGCGAGAGGAACGGGTAATGAGGGCCAGTCGGTATCTATATGGACTCTGCCGTTAACGAATGTCAGCAGGAAGACATCGGCGAAACACTGCTGTGCATCGCAGCCACCGATGCATAGCAGACCATCGGGCAACGTGACACTGCAACCGTAAGCCACAGAGCGAGGCAAAGCATCGCGAACAACATTCCACGTGCTGTCGGGAGAGAAGATGTAAAGGGTGTTGTGCCACATTTTCTGCCCTCCCCTCCAAGGGAGTCCGTCAGGAAAGTTGGCCCCGCCGGCTACAACATACTTGTCGCCTGCAAAACCGCTGAACGCTCCCGCTACGCCGAGATGGGGTTTACCATCGGCCCCAGGCAGACAAAGACTGTTGTCAAACTGAATACTGCGGGATTGGGCGTCTACAGCTCCGACGGTCAGTACAGAGCATAAAGCAAGTAATAAGACTGAAACTATGACTATCTTGGATTTCACATTAGAGGTAATTTTAAACAATGGTATATAAAAACACACGATAAACCTTAGGCTCAAGGCTACTTTCTGACGGTGCGACCTCTGTGCAGTATAGCTGCCTGGACGAAAAGGAGTATCTGGGCGGAGAAATAGGGAATAAGTATCCAATAGGAGGAATATGGAATCCTGTCCACAAACTTATTCCAACCGAGAATGGTGTCGGAGATGACGAAGAGCAGCGCACCAATCTGGAAAGCAGGCAATCCAGTAAGTCCTGCCAAGAGAAACATAAGAACAATCAGTACGATGTATACGGCAACACCTATAGTTATTACCATACCCTTTACAGAAGGTAACACAACTGTCACCGCAATGGCAAAAAGTGCTGATGCATAGAGGGAGGACCGTACGAGACTATGCACCGAGTAGCAATGTTTGCCGCACAAGACTATCCTGGAGAAGTATACTATGAATGAAATGTGCGCCAATGCGAAAGCGCTCATCTGGACAAGGAAATTATGGGAAGCTCCGGCGTAGTCGCCTGCAGCAGAGAAAATCATAGCGCAAAACATCGGTAGGGACTGCAGGCGCAGAGCCGCCACAGAAAGGAGCAGTAAGGGGAGAACGATCTTATGGTCAAGCCTGAAGGGCAGGAAGTAAAAGACGCATAGTGTTGTATATAGACATATAACAACTGAGAGCACGGAAGGTTTCTTCACATTCATAATATATCATTGAAACAAAAAAGGCCAGCAACACATCTTTTCAGACACTTACCAGCCAAAGTGGAGCGGTAAACGAGACTCGAACTCGCGACATTCGGCTTGGGAAGCCGACGCTCTACCAACTGAGCTATTACCGCATTTGCGTTGTGCAAAATTAAATAAAATCTTTAATATATGCCATTACCGCCTTTACTTTTTCTTCTGCGCTTCGGCTTGTTTGGTCAGCACGGTATCTATTTCAGCAAACTTCTTATCGAGGTTGAGGGTAAGGTATAGGCGGTAGAGCTGGGGCGCCCAACGGTCTTTGTCATCAGGCTTGAGCATTTTGTATTTCTCCAAATATGGCATCGCCTGCCTGAAGAGGTCTTTGACTTTCTGCTTATTGGCAGCATAACTCTTGGCGTTAATATTGGGCTTGATCGCATCGTCTATCACAGTCGCCTGGTTGAAATAACTGCTACCGACATAAAACCATGCATCTGTATTGGTGGAGTCTTCTGCCAAAATCTCTTTGGAGAGACTGATGCAATCATCATAGTTCTTCATATTGTATAGAACGACTGCCTTAGCGAATTTAACAATAGTCTTGTCGGGATTCAGCCCCAATATGCTGTCGGCCAAAGCGAGAGACTGTCCAAACTGCCCCGTCTGATTGTAATAGTCCATCAGATTTGTGAAGAAGAACATATCGTAAGGCTCTTTCTCCATTCCTTCCTTCAGTTCCCTTTCATACTTGAGGGAGTCTTTCAGTTGGGCATAGGAAACTGCCCGGTATTGATAGTATAAATCGGTGTTGGCGGAGTCTTTGATGGCGAGGTCAGAATATTTGAACACGTTTTTATAGTCTTTCTTCTCAAAGCAGCAAGACATATACCAGAAAGCCGCACGGGGCATCTTACTATCGGTATTTTTCAAATCAGCCTTCGCGAATAAGGGTTGGTCGGCAGCATCAAGGTACATAGACCAGAACTTGCAACCATTGGCAAAGTCTCGTTTCCGCGTAAAGAATATTCCGGCATTGTACAGATTGGGATATTTGTTTATCACCAGATTATAGCATTTGGAACGGTACTTGAGTTTCACCTTGCCGTTCTTTCCTGGGATACGGTCTTTTTGGTCACATTTCAGGACGTACTCAAACATACCGTATGTAGTGTTAAAGAAAGATATGGTATCGTATGCACGCTTCAAATAGACTTTGGTGTTCTCTACATCATGGGCCTTCTTGTAGCACTGGGCGGCAAGATAATACAATTCCGGATCATCCTTCAGTTCGTCATCGCTCTCCAGACTTTGAATCGTGGGCAGGAGTTGTGCTATCGCGCCACCGTTCTTGATGTAGGTACGCAATGGTTTATAGTCTTTTCTCGCATGAAGCGTAATAACCGTAAACAAGAGAACCAGCAAACAAATCTTACATTTCATAGATAATGCGTCTTACACGATGCAAAATTACGTATTAATAGAGACAGACAATATTAAATAAATTAAAATTTCACTATCGCAGGCGCCAGCGATCATCATTCCATACGAGTGGCAGAATGACGATCTCGGTGGAATCGTTGGCGTAGGTCATACGCATGAAGGTGTTGGCATAGTTGCCGTCGTACTTCACATCAGCCTTGAGGCACTCTATCTTCTTGCAAGAATCCATCTCTGCCTTCTTCGTGCGCACCATCTGCTTTACCAATATCCGCATCTTGTCCTTATAGTCAGCCGAAGCACTGTCACAGGATATCATCGCATTGATGTACTCGTCATAATTCTCGTCTACAATGCACTGCATATAGTATACAGCCGCATCTTCAGGTTTATCCCTGTCGGAAACGGCCTTGTTGGACTTTCCACACGATAACAGGAGCAGGACGACTATTATACCGACTATAGACTTCATTATTTCTGATTGATAAGTATTCTGATGGGTGTTCCCTTGAAATCCCATTTCTCTCGGATTTTGTTTTCAAGAAAACGTATATAGGGTTCTTTGATGTACTGTGGCAGATTGGCGTAAAACACAAACGTAGGTACCGAAGTATTGGGTAATTGCGAACAATACTTAATCTTGATATACTTGCCCTTCATTGAGGGTGGCGGATAGGCCTCTATCAGCGGCAGCATCGTCTCATTGAGCTTAGATGTTCCGACAAGTTTCTGCTTCTTGTCATATACCTCATAGGCTGCCTGAAGGACTTTAAAAATATTTTTATTCGTCAGTGCCGAGCCGAACAATATCGGATAGTCCGTAAAGGGTGCAGTACGCGACAAAATAGTGTTTTCAAAATATTTTATTGACTCCTTTGATTTGTCTTTGATGATGTCCCACTTGTTGACAAACACCACAAGGCCTTTTTTATTATTCATAATCAGGCGGTAGATATTCACATCCTGCGACTCGATGCCACGTTCGCCGTCAATCATCAATACGCACACATCGGAATTCTCAATAGCCCTGATAGAGCGCATCACGGAGTAGAACTCCAAGTCCTCGGACACTTTGGTCTTTTTGCGGATACCAGCGGTATCGACCAAATAGAAATCCATACCAAACTTATTGTAGTGGGTGTCGATAGAGTCGCGTGTTGTCCCCGCTATATCGGTGACAATGTGTCTCTCCTCGCCCATAAAGGCATTAATCAGACTGCTTTTTCCGACATTAGGGCGCCCCACAACGGCGAAGCGGGGCAGTTTGCTGCTCTCTTCTTCCGTCTGACTGAAATCAAGTTTTTTGATAATCTCATCCAACAGGTCACCCGTACCGCTGCCCGACATAGCGGATATGCAATAAGGCTCACCCAGACCGAGTGAATAAAATTCAGCCGCATTATATAATAATGTATTATTGTCAGTCTTGTTGGAAACTACGAATACGGGCTTCTTGACGCGCCGCAGGACATCAGCCAACTCGTTGTCAATGTCCGTGATGCCGGTCATGATGTCAACGACAAAGAGGATGACGTCAGCCTCTTCTGCGGCAATCTTCACCTGACGACGTATCTCATCCTCAAAGACATCGTCGGTCTTGGCAACCCAGCCGCCTGTATCAATCAGCGAAAAGGTCTTCCCGTTCCACTCCACAACACCATACTGGCGGTCTCTGGTCGTACCCGATATATCGCTCACAATAGCCTGACGCGTTTTGGTCAAACGGTTGAACAAAGTCGATTTGCCCACATTAGGACGACCGACAATCGATACTATATTACTACTCATAACTCTTTTTGCTTCTTGTTTTATTATTCTGAACCCGGATTGTAACCAAAGGAACTTAACTGCTTGGATGAATTGCGCCAGCCTTTGTTGACCTTAACAAAGATACGCATAAATACCTTTTTATCCAAAAACTTTTCAATGGACTTTCTTGCCTCCGTTGAAATTTTCTTCAAGGCTACTCCCTGATGACCGATGACAATACCCTTCTGACTCTCATGCTCAACAAAGATGACAGCTTCGATTTTGACGATTTTTTCTTCTTCCTTAAAGGAGTTGACCACGACCTCAATGCTGTAGGGTATCTCCTTGTCATAATACAGCAATATCTTTTCCCTGATAATTTCAGAGACGAAAAACTTGACCGGGCGGTCTGTCAACTGGTCTTTCTCATAATACGGCGGATTTTCAGGCAGCAGCATCTTAATACGTTTCAGGACATTGTCCACGTTAAACTTCGCCTTAGCCGAAACAGGATATATCTCCGCCTCCGGTATCAGATCCCCCCACTCCTTTACAAGTCTGGTCAGTTCTTTCTGATTGGTGAGGTCAATCTTGTTGATGATGACTATCTTGGGCACGTTACTAAGTTTGTTGATGTGCTCGATGAAGTCCATATTTTTCTCTGCAGACTCCACTACGTCGGTAACATAAACCAAAACATCCACATCCAACAACGCCTCCTCACTGAAAGCGCGCATTGATTCCTGTAGCTTGTAATGCGGTTTCAGCACTCCCGGCGTATCTGAAAAGACTATCTGACAGTCTTCCTCGTTCAATATGCCGATAATGCGGTGACGCGTTGTCTGCGACTTAAAGGTCGCTATTGATATCCTCTCTCCTACAAAGTAATTCATCAATGTCGATTTACCCACATTCGGGTTTCCGACAATATTGACAAAACCAGATTTGAATCCCATTTCCTTGTATTATTAAATCAAAAAACCTGCTCCCCCCTATTGTGTATACGAGGAAGCAGGATTCATATTGTTTCTCTTACAAATCAGGCTTCAGAATCATACGCCCACTTCAGATATGCAGAACCGAAAACAAAGCCTGCACCGAAAGCGGTCAATATGATTTTGTCACCTTTCTTTAATTTCTTTTCGAAATCCCACAAAGCAAGAGGAAGACTTGCGGCACTCGTATTACCATAACGCTGTATGTTGACAAGTACCTTCTCCATCGGCATCTCAAGAGCATTAGCGACAGCCTGAATGATACGTACGTTAGCTTGATGTGGAATTATCCAGTCCAAGTTATCTTTATTCAGATTGTTGCGCTCTGCTATCTGTGCCGTCAGTTTGCTCATATTGGTTACAGCATACTTGAACACTGTCCTGCCCTCCTGATGGATGTAGTGCATCTTGTTGTCAATCGTTGCGTGGGTAGGTACGTTCACACTACCACCCGCCGGCAAGTGCAGATATTGGAAGCCCGATCCGTCTGTCCTCAACACGCTGTCCTGCCAGCCAAGGTCCTCTTCAGTAGCCTCTACCAGCACTGCACCCGACCCGTCGCCAAAGATGGGACAGGTGGAACGGTCGGTGTAATCAACAAACGAGGATGTCTTCTCTGCGCCCACAACAATCAGCCGCTTGTATCTGCCGCTTTCTATCATGCATGAGGCAGCGTCCATAGAGTAGATAAAACCGCAGCACGCTGCTTCAAGGTCATAGGCGAAAGCTTTGGTGAAATGCATCTCCTCAACTATCTCCGTAGCATTTGACGGGTAGTGATAGTCAGGCGTGCATGTCGCACAAATCACACCGTCGATGGTCTCAGGGTCAACGCCCGTCTTGTCCAACAACTGTCTGACAGCCTTTTTAGCCATATAACCACTACCAAGACCTTCTTCCTTCAGAATACGGCGTTCTTTAACACCTATGCGGGTCATTATCCACTCGTCATTGGTGTCAACCATCTGGGAAAGTTCGTCATTGGTCAGCACATAGTCGGGTACATAGCCGCCGACTCCTGTGATGATTGCATGAATCTTGCTCATTATTGCGGTCTGATTATTTATTCTGCAACGACTTTCTCTACTGCTAATTTTCCTCTGTAATAACCACAACTCGGACATACGGTATGATATACATACCACTCGCCACAATTAGCGCACTTTGCCAGTGCGGGAGCTACGGCCTTATCGTGAGTTCTTCTCTTTAACGTTCTTGTCTTAGATTGTCTTCTTTTAGGATGTGCCATTTTCTATTAATGTTTTATGTTTATTTTTAATTTATCAAATATTGTTTCAATTGACTTTCCATCTCGGCATTACACTCACCGTCTGCATGGACATGACGCTCAGGTATGGACAAGATAATGAAGTCATATATCAACGGTTCTAAATCCAATTCATCGTCTTTTGCGACATAAATATAGTCATCATCCTCACGATGTGACTCTACCAATTTGACTGCAACCTCATTGCTGGAGTCGATGTCATAGTTCAAGTCTCCCATACAACGGGTACACGTTGTCAGCACACTGCCTCGCAAGGCTACCTGTACATTAAACTCCTTTTCCTTTTTCGTTATTGTAATGTATGCGTCCAACTGACCTTTCTGAACAGGAGAATAGGGTTTCTGCTCAAAGAAATCATCTCCTATCTTGAAATGTACCTCCGCCTCTGGGTTACGCAAAGCATTAATATCGAACTTATAAGAGTTCATGTCAAACAATTGGTGCGCAAAATTACACATTTTTTTTGACCTGACAATATCAAGCCGACGTTTATTTATAAAAATAATTTAATCTTATAAACAAGATAGGCAAAACACCTAAACACCAACAAAATGAAAAAAAAGAGAGGGAGACTTCTACTTTAGGCCCCATTCTGAGACAAGTCATAAGCCTCAACCCCTCAACGCCATAGTTTTTCCGGCTCTGACTTATAGGCTACGCTGCGCTGTTATTTTACCAGCACCTTCCTGCCCCCATGGATGTATATCCTGCCTTTCTCGGGCTGGAGGACCTCCCTGCCTTCAAGGTCGTAGTATGGCGCATC
>CACXEH010000065.1 GCA_902766625.1 uncultured Bacteroidales bacterium
GTAGCGTTGAGTCGGGGTTCCCACACGGTAATGTGGCTCCGTCCGCCACTCTTGTCCTTGTCGAGAAACAGGTTGGTAAAGCGCACGCCACCCTCAATGGTTGCTGCCATCGGGCCAAGTCCCAGTTTGGCGCGGTCGCTGGCAAATATGCTCAGCGTGTTCAGCGCGGGGATGTCATCATATGCCCTTGGACGCATACGCTGGGAGCCTTGGGCTTGAGGAGGCGTAGCAATATCGTAGGTAAAGCCTTTGCCGTTATTGGCATCCATGGTATATTCTGCTCCGAGTTTGAAGTTCATGTTGCTGACATCATTCAGACTGATATACTTGGAAGCTTGCAACTGTGCATACAGGTTGATGGGCTTGCCGTCAATCTCATATTCAGAAAAATATTGTGCCCTGTTGAACTGGGCTATCTGTGTACCTCTTTTCCGCGTGTTTGTGATGACGGGATCCGGACTGTATACATAGTCGCGATGCTCGTCTTTTGTCATGGACATCTGCGCAGAGAGGTTGTATTGCAGTTTTGTTATGAATGCGTTTTCGGGCTTATAGTCACCATTGACAAAAAGACGTCCGCCGATGTTCTTGTTTTTGTATGTCATTTCAAGGTCCTCCATCTGAGCATCGTGCTTGCGGTTGTTGATGTTAGAGTAAAAGGATGTCCTGACGTTCATTGAGAATGGTCCCCACTGGTTAGAGTAGCCAGCTGAACCCGTGATGCGCTCGTAGCCCCGGTAATGCAGTCGGGTGTCGCCCCATGACTGTGACCAGTCTACGCTGAAGTTGATGGCGCTACCGTCATTGAGGGTAAAGCCCTTGCCGGCATAGACCAGCTTGGAGAACGGGTCCACTTGCACTTTAGCCTCCCAAGGTGTGTAACCTGACTTTGTCTTGACAATGACAACGCCACTCGTGAGGTTGCCGTATTCCACCGAGGGGATACCTCGTATCACCTCCACGCTCTCCACATTGCCAGGGCTGACAGTACGCAGGTCTGTGCCCCTTCCTGCCGTAGTCTGCTCCCCCATGCCGTCGGCCGATGAACTGGATGATGCTCCGGAACGTGTTACGGCGATAGCCTGCAGGTTGGCATCATTGCTCAGCGGTGTACCGTCCATGACAATGGAGGTTCCCATAGCGTTGTTATCGTTTTCCTCTATTTCGCGGATGTGTGCCTGTGACAGCTTGTTGAGGTTGGGGTTTTCGGTCAGGTTGCCTGGCACCAGCTGAAGCAAATCGCTCAGGCTCTTGGGTTGTATGTGCCGTATGGCTTCCTGGTCAATCTGGGACTTGGAACCCATCTGTATCTGATTGGCGGTGACGGTGACATCCTTGAGCGCAAGTCCGAGTTCGCGCAGCGTTACATTGAGTTCCAGCGGATTGGCCGTTCCCTCTTTCACTGTCAGTGTACCTTTTGCCGTCTCATACCCGACATAGAGCACATGCCATTCATATGTACCCGCGGGGACATTATGCAGTACATATGTACCGTTTTTGTCGGTGTAGGTTGACAGCGCATCGTTGAGAACAATAGTGGCGAGTTCCAGTGCCTTGCCCGTATTGCCGGTTACTTTACCCTTGACGGTGAAATTGCTGTTTTGGGCATACGAGGTTACCGTAAGTAGTGAGCAAAAGACAAAAGCCAACAGGGATTTATAAATGTTCATATTTGAGATTGTCATTCAGTTTCCGATTTTATATATGATATCTTGCAATTCTTCAAATTCAAGCAAAAATAACATAATTATTCTTTTAATTAGGATTTTTTTTATGATTTTCTGCTTTTTTCATGCAAAATTATGCATTTGTATATGATTTCGCAATACCTATTATGTGGTATTTTGTCTTCCATATAGATGTTAGGTGTACCCAAATAATTCCAATAACTGAAGGTTTGCACTTAGTAATGTCCGACAATGCCAAGCGTTTTTGAGGCGTTTTTTGAGGGGAAGTATCAGAGTTTATCAAAATTCTTGATGGCTTCAGCCACGTCTTCTCTTTTAAATGTAAACACATGTCCGAAAATGCCGACTGAAATCATTTTCTCCGTACCGTCAAGTTGTGTCAGAATCCCGACGCTATATACAAAGTGGTTGTCTACGCGCAATATCTCATTCAGGACTATTACGCCGATTTCCGACAGAAAGGTTTTGCCCAAAAAAATACTGAAGACTTTTTCTTCGGTTTTTTTGCCTGTAGAATCGGCGGTTACGACGTCGGTTAATCCGTCTTTTACCACAGCCATGATAGCGTCTTTATGTGCGTCTCTGTCAGGGCAACTTACAACGGCGATGCTGCATAAAAAGACAAGCAGCAAGAGAAATAATAAGAACTTTTTCATCTTGATGGTTAAACTTGATACGCAAAAGTAATGATTTTTCCTTCCAAAAGCCGCTTTCTGAGAAAGAAAATGCCCGAGAAGTTTTTTGTTCCATCCGA
>CACXEH010000066.1 GCA_902766625.1 uncultured Bacteroidales bacterium
GCGCAGTTTCACGTGTTCAGCTATTCAGAACGCCCGGGCACAGCGGCGTTGCGTATCCCTTACGTAGTGGACGAGAAGGAGAAACACCGCCGGAGCCAACAGCTTCTGACTTTATCGGAAGAAAAGCGCAAGGCTTTTTACCAGCGTTTCATCGGAACAGAGCGCACAGTCTTGACAGAGCATTCACACAGGCAGGCAAAAGGTTTCACCGACAATTACATCCATGTGGAGATACCCGGTTTGGGTAAAAATGCCGATGCGAGAGACAACAAGCTGATTAGGGTTAAACTTTTAGACTTTAACCCAAAGCAGGATGCCTTGATAGGAGAGGTCGTGAAATGATGGTGTTGCGGCTCAGCATTGTACTCAGATAGTTCCGGATAAGTGGCATTATATCTTATTTTTTTTATAATTTTGTTGAAAGTTCGTGCGTCATTTCATGGCGTCAATATTGAATCCGAATGCAAAAACAGGTAGCCGTCGTTATCTTGAATTGGAATGGTGCGGAAATGATGAGACATTTCCTGCCGTCTGTTGTAGCCAACTCGCCTGAGGCAGAAATCGTTGTCGCGGATAATGGGTCGACAGATGACTCTGTAGCGATGTTGCGTCACGAATTTCCCGCAGTACGCATCATAGAGCTTGATAAAAACTATGGCTTCGCTGAAGGGTACAACAAAGCGTTGGAAAACATAGAGCCCCCTTACAGCATCCTGTTGAATTCTGACGTCGAAGTGACGCCTGGTTGGATAGAACCCATGATACAATACATGGAAGTACATCCTGAGACTGCGGCGTGCCAACCAAAAATCTTGTCGGAGAAGCAGCGTGGCTTATTTGAGTATGCCGGTGCATGTGGCGGATATATGGATGCATTAGGATATCCGTTTTGCAGGGGACGCATCCTGAACACTGTGGAAGAGGACAGAAATCAGTATGATACTATAGCAAGTGTATTTTGGGCCTCGGGCGCGGCATTGATGATTCGTACTGAGGTATTTAAAAAAGAGGGAGGTCTGGATGGGCGTTTCTTTGCCCACATGGAGGAGATAGACCTTTGCTGGAGGCTGAAAAGTCGCGGCTGGAACATCGCTTGCATTCCGCAGTCTGTTGTCTATCATGTAGGCGGTGCGACGCTCAATAAAAGTAATCCGCGCAAGACTTATCTCAATTTCCGCAACAATCTGCTGATGATCTATAAAAACGCCAGTAGCGAAAGAGTCGGCGCAATCCTGAAATGGAGGATGCTGTTGGATTATCTTGCTGCGGCACAAATGATGCTGACATTGAAGTGGAGAGATGCCGCGGCCGTGTGTAAAGCCCGCAAGGAATTCAAGCGCATCAAGTCAGAGTTTGAGCCTTCGCGCCAGGAGAATATGCGGAAGACAACTTGTCGGGATATTCCGGAGATGATGCAGGGAAGCATCCTCTGGCACTATTATATAAAAGGCAGGCACTGCTTCTCCCGACTCCGTCAACAATGAAATAAAACCGTTTATCAATATAAACAATGAAACTCAAAGTATTATTCTTTTTATTAGCCGGTTCCATTGGAGCGGGCGCACAGACTACTCCTGTGTACTTAGATGAAAGCAAGCCTATAGAGGCCAGAATTGATGATGCATTGTCGCGCATGACACTGCAAGAGAAGATAGCTGTTATTCATGCACAGAGCAAATTCTCCAGTCCGGGAGTCAAACGTCTCGGCATTCCGGAATACTGGACCTCCGACGGCCCTCACGGTGTGCGGCCGGAAACTATGTGGGACGCATGGGACCAGGCAGGGCAAAGTAACGACTCTGTTGTGGCTTTCCCGGCTTTAACCTGTCTCGCTGCTACATGGAATCCGGAAGTGGCGGCAGAATATGGCAAAGCCGTTGGTGAAGAAGCCCTTTACCGTAAAAAGAACATGATGCTTGGTCCGGGTGTCAACATCTACAGGACACCGCTCAACGGGCGCAACTTTGAGTATATGGGAGAAGACCCCTACCTTGTCAGCCGGATGGCGGTTCCGTATATCAAGGGAATCCAAAGCAATGATGTATCGGCCTGTATCAAGCACTTCTGTCTCAATAACAATGAGATAAATCGTCACACTACAAATGTCATTATCAGCGAGCGGGCGCTGAATGAGATTTATCTGCCGGCTTTCAAAGCTGCTGTTGAAGAGGCACACACATGGGGTATCATGGGTTCGTACAATCTTTGGAAAAACCATCACAACTGTCATAATCCCTATCTGCTGAACGATATCCTGAAAAAACAATGGAACTATGACGGAGTCGTTGTATCCGACTGGGGCGGTGCGCATGATACAGACGAGTCCATTAAGTATGGCTTGGATATGGAGTTCGGTACACATACTGACGGCATGAGTATGAATGTCGCTAATGGCTATGAAAAATATCATCTGGCCAAAGCTTATCGTGACGGTATTATTGCGGGAAAATATAGCCAGGACGAACTCAATGATAAAGTGCGTCGTGTACTGAGACTGTTCTTCCGCACCAGTATGAAACGTGACAAAGGTTTCGGTTCGCTCTGTTCGGAAGCTCATTATGCAACAGCTCGTAAGATAGGTGAAGAGGGTGTTGTACTCCTTCAGAACAATAACATATTGCCTATCGACATTGAGAAGACTCACAAAATACTTGTTGTCGGTGAAAATGCGATAAAAATGATGACCATCGGCGGAGGCAGTTCCAAACTCAAGGCTCAGGATGAATATTCGCCCTTGGAAGGTATTCGTGCCCGATTTGGCAAGACAGCCACGATAGATTATGCACGCGGATATACCAGTATAACAAATACAGGAGGTGGTATTATTGCCGAGCAGACTAAAGTGATTAAAGGTGTCAACATGAAGGAAAAACGTTCCAACGACGAACTCCGTCAGGAGGCTGTGGAAAAAGCCCGGAATGCTGACATCGTGTTAGTCTTTGGTGGCCTTAATAAACACCGCTATCAAGATACAGAAAACTATGACCGCAAGGATTATGAAATGCCCTATAATCAAAATGAACTTGTTGAGGCACTGTTAGCAGTCAATAAGAACATAGTTTTTGTTAACATCAGCGGTAACAGTATGGCTATGCCCTGGGCAAAGAAAGTTCCAGCTATATTACAGGCGTGGTATCTCGGAAGTGAGACGGGTAGAATTATCGGCGGAATCCTCGCCGGAGACGTCAATCCCAGCGGCAAACTGCCCTACACTTGGGGACAGAAGCTGACAGACTACGGAGCCCATGCACTCAACACCTATCCGGGTATCAAGCGTGCTAATGAGGAAATCTACGATGAAGAATACAAAGAAGGCATCTATGTCGGATACCGCTGGATTGACAAAGAAAAAATCAAACCTTTGTTCTCTTTCGGACACGGTCTGAGTTATACTACGTTCAAAATAGGCAAAGTCTCAGCTGACAAGAAAGAAGTATCGCAGGACGGACAGATAACATTTACTGTAAATGTTCAGAATACAGGCAAGAGGGCGGGAGCTGAAGTGGTGCAACTCTACATTAGTGATCTGAAGGCCAGCGTTGATCGTCCGGCAAAGGAACTCAAAGGCTTTAAGAAAGTGTATCTGCAACCGGGCGAAAGCAAGGATGTAAGCATCAGTATCAGAAAAGACGCTTTAAGTTTCTATGATGAAACAATACATTCATGGAAGGCTGAAGCCGGTGAATTTGAGGCTCTTGTCGGAAATGCTGCCGACAATATCTGTTCCAAAGTGAAATTTACTCTCAGATAGCAGGTAAAGGGAATGGAAACAATATCCCCTGCGTTATATCTCATACCTGTCCCATTGGGCGATACGCCAGTGGGGCAGGTGTTGCCTTCATACAACAGAGAAGTCATCTTGCAGATACGTCACTTTATTGTTGAAGAGATTCGTTCCGCAAGGCGATTCCTTAAAAGTGTAGATAAAGATATCAATATTGACGAATTGGAATTCTACCCTATGGGCAAGCATGCTGACACAGCTGTCTTTCGTGAATACTTGAAACCTTTGGTTAATGGTGAACCTGTCGGAGTTATCTCAGAGGCGGGATGTCCTGCTGTTGCTGACCCTGGGGCTGTCATTGTGGAGCAGGCGCATCAAATGCAACTGAAGGTCGTGCCGCTGGTCGGTCCCTCGTCAATCTTGTTGGCTTTAATGGCATCAGGGTTTAACGGACAAAATTTTGCTTTCAATGGTTATATTCCGATTGATAACGCTGCAAGGATAGCATTCATAAAAAGAATGGAGGAGAGGGCAGTCAATGGTAAACAGACTCAAATATGTATAGAGACACCTTACCGTAACGAACTGCTTTTTCGAGACTTCATCAAGACATGTCGTAATACGACAAGACTCTGTGTTGCTGCAGGCATAACCTGTCAAGAAGAATATATCCAGACATACACTATTCAGGAATGGAAGAAGAGGAGTTTGCCAAACTTACGTAAGACACCGGCGATATTTCTTATAGACTAAAGTTTTGTTGGAAAGCTTTAGAAAATTTGCGACAAAGGGATGCAGAAAGTTCTGCATCCCTTTGCTGCAAATTGTGTGAAGAATGTTCCTTATGCAGTCGGCAATACGAGTTTGTAGCCTTCGCCGTGAACATTCAAGATTTCAACATCAGGATCGGCCTTGAGATATTTACGCAGTTTTGTGATGTAAACGTCCATACTGCGTGCATATACGCGGTTGTCGTCTTCCCAAATCTTATTCAACGCCAATTCGCGTGGAAGAACATCGTTGACGTGCTCGTACAAGATGTTGAGTAGTTCGCTCTCCTTAGTTGTCAACTTGCGCTTGTCGTCACCAATAGCGAGAATTTGCTTGTTGCGGTCAAAGGTGAATTTGCCAAGTGTAACAATAACTTCATCGTTTTTCTTCTTGCCCTGCACGCGGTGCATGATGGCGTCAATACGATAAGTAAGCTCTTCCATAGAGAAAGGTTTGGTGATGTAGTCGTCTGCACCTAACTTGAACCCGTCGATAACATCTTCCTTCAATGCTTTTGCAGTTAGAAAAACGACAGGAATCTCAGGATTGATCTGCTTAATATCTTTGCATAGACTGAATCCGTCTTTTTTAGGCATCATTACGTCGAGGACGCAGATGTCAAACTTTTGTTTCAAGAATTCTTTATAGCCTTCTTCTCCGTCTTTGCAGAGAACTGCTTCGTAATTCTTAGCTTGAAGATATTCGCTGAGCAACATACCCAGATTCTCGTCATCTTCGCACAGTAAAATTCTTTTAGCTTCTTCCATAACTGTTATTCTTTAATGATTGGTAATTTAATTACAAATGTGGTTCCTTTGCCTAATTCGCTTTCCGTAGATATCGTACCATGATGCAGGTCTATAATGTTTTTCACATAGGCCAGTCCCAAACCGAACCCTTTGACATCATGACGGTTCCCAGTGTGAACGCGATAAAATTTGTCAAATATCTTTTTCAGATCGTCATGCTTGATACCAATGCCGTTGTCTTTTATTGAGATGCAGATGTTGTCGCCCTCATTCCAGGTCTTAACCTGAAGGTTGAAGTCTACATCCTTTCGACGGTACTTATAAGCGTTATCCATAATGTTGAACAAAACGTTCGTCATATGCATTTCGTCAGCATATATGCAATCTTCAGCAGCGTCAAATATTTTCTCCAGAGAACCACCTTCTTTTTTTGCTTTGATGCTGAAAGTGCTGACGACATCATTGACCAACTTGTTTGTTTTGATATTTCTTTGGTTGAAACGTATTTTCCGGCCTTCAAAAATTGAAGTCTGGAGCACTACGTCGATCAACATGCGCAATCGTTTGGTTTCATCACTTATAACCGTAGATAGATGTTTGGTCATTTTCTCACTCTTGGGCACATTGGGGTCCAAGAGCATTTGTACTGCCAGTGAAATTGAAGAGACTGGGGTCTTCAGCTCATGTGTCATGTTGTTCACGAAATCATTTTTCATTTCGCTAAGTTTCTTCTGCCGGAATGATATGTATATGGTGAAGATGAATGTTAGCAACAAGATAATGATAAAGATGATTGACGGAATGAGAAATTTCACCGAACTGTACAAGTATTTGTGCATCTCAGGGAAGTGTACAGTCAGAATGGCGGTATTCGCCGGAGCGTTATGCGGCATCAATATCTGCTTGAAAGAATACTTTTCGCCCTTTGGATCATAATCGGGGCAACGGTATAGTTCTTTACCTGAGCTCGTCGTGACGGTAAAGTGATATTCCAAATCTATTCCGTTGCTCTCAAACTCTGCTTTCAGACTTTGGTCAAGCATTTTGAAATTTATACTCTCAGAAAGCGGTTGGTTGTTCGATGTGTTCAGAATGTTAACAACGACTCTGTCCAACAGTTCACGCTGATTTAGGTATTGATTTTTTATTAAGTCTCGCATCTCTTTTGTCAGTGATGAGTAAGAGTTGCCTATGCGTTTTTTCAGGGTAAATCCTTTTGGCACAGTCACGGGATGCGGTAGCGTATGGAGGCGAGGAATCTTCTTGCCAGCAACGGGCGCATGTATATCCAGAGGGAATGCGCCGGTATACATGGACGTGGTGTCTTCTTTTGTTGTACCTTGTAATGCGTCAGCGTTGTTGTCCTTGATGTACTTCTCCAGTCCCTTGACAGTTTGCTCAAGCTCCATGTTGCGTGAGACTATATTCATGCTACGACTGACAGACTCAGCAAACTGCTCCTTTCTCATCCTCAACATCTGTCGGGAATACCTGACTTGGAGATAGAGCAAGGCAGCGAAGCTTAAGCCCATGACGATAGATATGATTATTATTGTTCTTTTCTTCATAACACTGCAAAAATAGGATAGTGCTCAAAATCTTGCAAGCAGTTTCAAAGAATTCTTAAAATATATAAAACTTTTTAACATTTTTATCCGAATTAACGGTAAAATTAACTGTTATAAAAAAGAGGCGTCATTGCGACGCCTCTGATATGCCGAGATGGGTGTGTTGTAGGTTATTTTAGCTTTTCGGCCCAAGTTGCCACTTCGTCGTAGAGTTTTTCTCCCCGGAGATTCTTCCTTAGGATACGTCCGTTCGGACCAATGGTTACGGTCATTGGAATAGCTTGTACACCATATGTTTTTACAGCTTCACTCTGCCAAAATTTAAGGTCTGACAATTGTGGCCATGTCATATCCATATCTTTAATTGCCTTTTTCCATGCTGCTTCGTCTTTGTCTAAGGAAATACCGATGATTTCTATGCCGTAAGTGTTAAATTCTTTATAGATTTTAACCATATTTGGCATTTCTGCGCGACACGGTCCACACCAGCTGGCCCAGAAATCAAGGATTGTATACTTCCCTTCTTTAATATAATCAGATAGTTTTTTTGTTTCGCCTTCTGGTGTTTTGAGTGTTATGTCATGATAGTCTGTGCCTGGAAGGCACTTTTTGTCATTTTCTACATAACGCTCTATGCGTTTGTACTGTGCTTCTTCCTTGAATACTGCTGGCAGTTTTTTCAGG
Source organism: uncultured Bacteroidales bacterium (assembly GCA_902766625.1). Taxonomy (GTDB): domain Bacteria; phylum Bacteroidota; class Bacteroidia; order Bacteroidales; family Bacteroidaceae; genus UBA6382. The sequence goes on from CACXEH010000066.1 coordinate 7,497, forward strand.
TATTGTTCTACGAGCGCACCTTCCATAGTATAATAGAGGTTTGTCAGGATGTCATATCCAAGAATGTTGTCGGCATTGTCCTTTAAATATGTCAGGTATATTTCTGTCTCTTTCTCATCTGCTTTGTCGTAATCTTCCTCTGCCTGTTTGTGTTCTTCGTTACTCAGTGATTTGTCTTTATAACGTTGGTATGCATCCTGTTTGGCTTCCCGTAGCGGCGCTATCTCTTGCCAAATTTTAGAGTATGTGTCGTTGGTCCCTGAGCCTGTTATGCAGATTCCGTCTTTAGTCTGTTTGACTATCAGTTCGTCTGCATCAATAAAGATTTTCACAGGTTCCGATTCTGTGTCATTAAAGCGTAAATAACGTACGACGGGTGTTGCACCTGCGGTAGTGGTCAATATGAAATTTCCATCTCCTGCAAGAGTTGAGTCTGTTGTGACGAAACGGTTCTGCTCTATTTTTTGCAGGAATACCTTTGTTGCGTGACTGTTCTGCGGCAGTTTGCCCTTGATTTCGCACTTCATGGAGGATGTATGTATTTTCTCGTTGTCCGCACTGATACCTATCATAGCCAGGATGCCGAACATAAAACAGATTAGCTTCTTCATCGTTATTCTTATTTTGTTGTGCAAAGTTACGAAAATAATAAAAAGCTCCTCATACAAGTTTAACTTGATGAGGAGCTTTTCTATGAAATATTAAGAATTACGCTTCTGCGATAACTTGGAAAGGAATCTCTACTGAAACTTCCTTGTGGAGGTTTACGGTAGCAGTATATTCTCCTACTTCTTTTACAGCAGGAACAACGATTGTCTTACGCTCGATGTCAAAACCTTTCTCTGTCAGCTTCTCTGCGATCTGAACATTTGTAACAGAACCGTAGATAGTGCCAGTCTGGCTGACTTTCATTGGGATTACCAATGCTTCGAGTTGTCCCAGTTTCTCTGCCAAAGCCTCTGCATCTGCCTTAATCTTAGCCAACTTGTGAGCGCGTTGTTTAAGATTTTCAGCGATGACTTTCTTTGCAGATGCTGTTGCGATAACAGCTTTACCTTGTGGCAGGAGATAGTTACGTCCGTAACCATTCTTAACGGTTACGATATCATTTTTATAGCCCAATCCGGCAACGTCTTCTTTCAAAATAATTTCCATAATTTCTCCGTTTAATTATTTCAACATATCGGTTACGTATGGGAGCAGAGCCAAGTGGCGTGCTCTTTTAACAGCTTGAGCTACACGGCGCTGGTACTTCAGAGAGTTTCCAGTAATGCGGCGTGGTAATATCTTACCTTGTTCGTTCAAGAATTTCTTCAGGAACTCAGGATCTTTAAAGTCGATATACTTGATACCGCTTTTCTTGAAACGGCAATACTTCTTCTTCTTGAGGTCGATAGAAGGTGCGGTCAAATATCTGATTTCTGATTTTACGTCTGCCATGATCAATCCTCCTTTTTGTTTCTTAATTGTTCACGTTTAGCGGCATAAGCGGCAGCGTTCTTGTCCATTTTTACGGTAAGGTCACGGATGACACATTCGTCACGATGGAATGCGATGCTCAACTTTTTGATGAAAGTCGGCTCTGCCTTATAGCCAAATACTACATAGAATCCGCTGGACTTTTTCTCAATTGCGTAAGCCAGTTTCTTCATGCCCCAATTCTCTTCATAGAGAATCTCAGCTCCCTGAGATGTTAGAAAGTCACGGTACTTTCCAACCGTTTCCTTCATCTGATCATCAGATAAAACGGGAGTTAAAATGAAAACGGTTTCGTACTGATTCATAATTACTTGTGTTGATTAATAATAATGTTTTGTTATTAGCGAGTGCAAATTTCGCACTTTTTTCTGACATAGCCAATTTTTTTCAACGAAAAAGTTTCTTCGCGCTGTTTGTGATGATACGTCACAGCTATCGTTGCTGGTCCAGCCATAGAATATCTTCTTCCGATAGTTCATATAAGGAAGCCAGACGATATGTACCGGCCCAGGCTGTAAGGTGATCGTTGATGCTTCCGCGCGCACTTTCTACAGGTTTGTACTTGCTCCAGCGTGAGGGGAATATAGCTTCGTTTTTACTTCCCAAAGGTCGTTCCAGATTGTGCCAGACGGGGCGGTTGGCATCAGCAAAGCCCTGTGTGCCGTTACGCCAGATAAGTGCGGCGACTTCTTTCCAGATGGGTTTACGGTCAATTTTGGATAGAGCAAAAAACTCAGGTAAGAGCACACAGGCATATTCGTCGAGTGCGGAATGTTCTGTGCCTACGATAGTTGCTCCGGCTGGTTTCCAGTTGTAGACAGCAAAATCACACGACGGGTCATATATGGGATTCTGTATGTAGAGCCATGATAAAAAGTACCAGCCAGCCTTGCGTGCATACTCCAGATATTTTTCCTTGCCTGTCTTTTTATATAGTGTGATTGCCGCAGTCATAAAAGGATGTATTCCCTCTCGGTCTATACTGGCGCAGTCCATTGCGCCGCCAAAGCAGCGGAAGGAGTTAATGTCTGTGCGGTAGTAATATTCAAATGCTTTGTCTATTACAGGGATAAGGCTGTCGTCGTGTGTCATTTCCCAGTATTTTACTAATCCCATCAGTACGTAGCCGCCACCGTCACCGTTGTACGACATAACTTTGCCGGTGTTCCAGTTCCATACCGACCCGATATTACCATCTTGACGCACACCGGCCAAGACAGGTTTCACCAGTCTGGTGGCGGCGTCTTTGAATTCTGTATCCTGCTCACCCAGAAGCATGGCGACGCGCGAAAACTCACTTATCGCCCAGCCTACGTGAGAGGCATTTATGGCAGGCTTGTCTTTTTTCTTATATTCGCAGAAGAATCCGCTCGGTTGTCCGCGAACAGAAATCCAACTTTTTAGCACTTTGATGCCGAAGTCAAGGTCTTCCGGACTGTTGTTTTCTAAACCGTAGCGGATGGATAGCCTTGCCATCTGAAACGACTGCGCGCCGAATCCTATACTCCTACCGGGACCGCGCACATATTCTCCCTTGCGCAGATGCTTGGACTGGCTTATTTCATCGGTAGCCCAGCGGTTAAGGGACGGTTTTTTGTAATAGTCTTCCACTGTGTAGCCGTCGTGCGACTTCCCTGTGCCGTAATAACCGGCGATAAAGACCTCGTCGTCAACAATTCCGCCATACCAATAACCTTCGTCATCCTGTCTGCGGCTCCAATCCTGAAAGGCTTTGTCCAAGGCGCGTGTTTCAGCTACGCTATGCTGTGCCGGTACCTCGTGGGAAAGATTTTTCCAGGCGTAAGGGAAGACCTCAGCGAAACCGTAACCGCGCCACTGCGGTTTGCCTGTGCAAGCATTCGCCTTGACTGTGATTTCCTCACCGGGCAAAAGTGTGAGATATGTGTCATATCTGTCCGTAAATTTCAATTTTCCAGAATAGGTGAGAGGTGCTTCTGTCACTGGCCAATACATCACATGTCTGAAAGAGCCGTCTTGCAGTTTCTCCACAGCGCATGAGCTGACATACGAAAGCGTGTCGTCTGTCGAAGCATATAGTGCAAACACTCTTTCGTCATTTTCGGAAATCGTACAAGAAGGTATTGAACCGCGGTCGTAGGAGAACACCCAGGGCTCGCCGTCTTTCTGCCAACTTGTCGGCAGGTTAGGCACGTCCATATTGCCGTTGTAGTTGATGCCGGGAATTAGGAACGTGGCATTCTTGATGTGTGGCTCCGCCGTCAGTCTCAACTTGAATATCGCCTTTTCCTTACCGTTATTGCGGGCAGTCACGCTGATTTTCCACTCTGAGCCTGAGCGCAAAGCTTTTACCTGTGTTGAGACATCAGTCTTCAGTGGCACAGTCGTTGCCCCGAATTTAGGTGTGAAAGCTTTTCCTGTCTGGAGCATAATCGTCATGGCCACTATGGGCAGCAGTGTTTTGAGGTATTTGCAGTTCATTATTGTTTGCTAATTTTATTCGCAAAGATAAAAATTATAAATGAAATCTCATATGGTCATCAAACCCATTCATCAAATTTGTGTACTTTTGTAATATCATAATTATCTATAAAAATGGACGCTTCCATTGATTTCCGTTTGATTCTTGCCTTGATGAACGGCCGTATCAGTAATATGTTGCGGCGTAAAATCAGCGAAGACCTCAGTAGTGCGCATATTGAAATCTCCAGTGAGCAATGGGATGTTCTGCACGCCATAAGCCTGAGTGGCACGTGTACGCAGCAGCAACTCAGTGAGGCAACGTCTTACAGTAAGACCAAAATGACCCGTTTGCTGAATGCGTTGGAAGAAGAGGGCATCATCATCCGCGATAAAAGCCGTGTTGACTGGCGTTCTAATTATATACGCGTCACACGGAAAGGGTTGGAAATCTATGCCCGTGCCAAGGTTGTGGCACTTCGCTCACTGCAGGACTCGCTGCAAGGACTGACCCACTCGGAAATCTACAATGCTCAAAAAGGCCTGAATCAAGTCCTCAATAACCTCAAGCAGATGAATATTATTAAGAAGCAGGAGGAAGCCGAAGCTGAAGAGGCGTTGCGCAAACGCAGGGAAAAACTCATCCGAAAACTCATTTTACACAAACGCTGATATTATGTTACGAATATTCTTATTGATTATTGCTTGTATGTTTATGATCATATCCTCATGTACGTCAAAGCAGTCTGAAAATGAAATAAAGGAAAAACCTGCACTATCGGCGCAGGACTCTATGGCTGCTGCTGACGCAGATGCGGTAATGGGACTCGTGCGACAGAAAGTAGATGGTTCTTCTATTGACAGGATAGGTCTGAACACGAAGGTTACTGATATCAAAACCATCCACAAAATCAAACCGAAGAAAATAGGCTCAAAACGCCCGACCATTGCTTACGGCCGCATCAGCAATAAGCGTATGACATGGGGATTGACCCTTCAGTTTGAAAAGCCCTTTGGTATTGATCCAAATGACACTCCTCATCAGGTGTCGCTGGAGATTTCCTTGAGCGAGCAGGCCTTGACAGTCAAAGACAGTCTCGTACAGCATATTGCTGAGTATCTTGGCGCGGTGCCGGATACATGGAAGGATTGCCAGGGCTATTGGCTGCTTGTTACCGCCGATATGAATACGATATATATTGTTGTTGCTGATTCCAAACCGGAGGAAAAACAAGAAGAGGCTGACGACAATGTTATAGACTTCAGCTAATCGTGGCTGTTATATCTACACGATAAAAATTTTTATATATTCTGGATATGTGTTACATTCTATCAGTATGGAATGTGAATTCCATGTGATGGAACTTATATTCCGTTATATGGAATCATTGTTCCATAGGGTGGAATAGAAAAGATATCGCTATAAACCACTTATTACACAAGCCGGCCATTACTCTACAGTAACGGGTAATGGCCGGCTTGGTACTTATCAGCAGGCAGTGCTGATATTATTTTTCAAAAGAGTCTGTCCTGAATGGGATGACAGGCAGTCCTTCCTTGTTGGCAAGATTGCCCTTCTGAAAGTTTTTGAAACAATATCTTACGGCAACAGGCACATCGACTTCGGATGAGCTGACCATGATCTTTTCTTCTTTTACAACAGCCTTGGCAGGTTTGAAGACACTGTCTGAACCGCATACCTCAAAGCCTTGGATGCCTTGTTGGAGGTTGTAGCCGTTGTGGACATTGGAGAATGAAAGATACGCACGATGTCCCTTGATGCTCAATGACTTGAAAGTAGGGTGCTTATAGTTGATGTTATCCTGTTTGTAGTCATTGGCCAAAGCCCAGTTTGCCAGCCTGAGTCCTATGGGCTGTTTGTTGGCGGGGTGTATTTGTGTGTTTTCTTTTGCGGTGACACAGTCATTGGTGCCTACCATTCCGATTTTTTTCGCCATGTGTTGGGCCTTGAACTGTTGGTAGCGCAGGAATGCCGCTTGAGTATTATTTGGGCCGTTGTATTTGTAGGGGGCGATTTCCACGTAATAGAATGGAAGATTGCCTTGTTTCCATTCTTTGCGCCATGTGGCAATCATGTCGGTAAAGTGCTTGGCGTAGCTGTCGCGGCAGTAACCTACGTTAGACTCGCCTTGATACCAGATGAAGCCTTTTAGTGTATAACCGATAAAAGGTTTCAGCATTGCATTATAAAGTACTGTGGGCACATGCTGGTCCATCTTCTTAAAAATAGAGTCGTTGAGGTTTACATCAGAATAAGTCTCAACTACGTTTCTTGGAATCCAAGCTTCCACATTAGAACCGCCGTAACTGCTGAAGAGGATGCCGACAGGAACCTGTAGCTTGTCAATCAATGCCGTTGCGAAATAATAGGCTACGGCAGAGAAAATCTTCATTTCGTCAGGGGTACTGTTTCTCCAGACAATGCCGATACTGTCCAGAGGTTCTCTCGACATTGAAGGCTTGACGTAAGCGTAGTGCAGTTTCCCTGAGTATTTAGCTGTTGCGGCCAGTACTGCGGCGGAGTTGGTGATAGGGCATTTGTCCCATCCCGAGAGAGGCATCTCCATGTTGCTTTGTCCAGAAGCGAACCACACTTCTCCGATGAGCACATTACGTACGACCAAGGGCGTGGTACCGTCGTTCAGCGTGATGGAATAGGGTGAGAAGCTGGCCTTTGGCGTAGGAATGGCTATACTCCATTTACCGTTGTTGTCGGCTTTAGTGTAATATTCTTTATAATTCCATGAAGCGACAAGCGTTACTGTGCTTCCCGGCTCAGCTTTGCCCCATAGATTGGCTTTGGTTTCGCGTTGCAAGACCATTCCGTCGCCAAAAGGCGCACCAAGGTAAACTCTGGCTTCAGAATATTGAAGTGCAGTAATTACAAATAATAATAAAAGAATGACTTTTTTGTTCATAGAGCTAATTATTTAAGTCCGCACGTTTTTTCAATCCAATTAAATCCTGATTGCACGATTTTGCTGTTGCAGGTATAGTACCATGCAATGGGGACATAGCAGAACATGAAACGTTTTGCGGAATATGCAAGGACATTGTTGATGGAATCCCATTTGTAGTCCACGTGATAAAGAACGAAATAATAGAGGATAAGACTCAGACAGAATGCCAATAAGACATTGAGGTTGTCTTTTTCTTTGACACTATAGTAGCCGTTGGCGATGACGGCAATCAGCATGATGAGAAATGCCCAGCCGTAGAATGTAAGCTGCGATAACAGCTTCCATGCACCATCATAGATTATACCAGCCTTTTCGGCGTCCCAATAGAGCCGTGTGATAATGGCACTCTCGGAAGTGAGGTTACAGCTGGCGCTGTAGAGCATGAAGGTGATGGTGGGAATCAATGTTAAAATCGGAATAATGAGATTTGACCATGCGGCTTTCTTCCTGACGCACTGCAGGAGGACAAGAATACCCGCGGTGCACCCGAAAACAATGCCCTCGGCTCTCAGCCAATGGTTGATGGCGAGCAGCAATGCACCCATAACGAGCAACTCTTTTTTCTTCTCGTTGCACCACATGCACACATATATTAAGCCTGTTGATGCCATGGCAGCTTGCATGACGTTGGTGGCAGACAGCGATGAGAATGAAATCATTTCGGGCGTGAAGACCATTGCCAGTGTGGCAAACATGGCTGCTGTATGGCTCATGGTACGCTTGGCCATGCCGTAGAAAGCTATAATGAATGACAGGTAGAAGAAAGCCGGAATAGCTTTGGACGTCTCTGCGCCAAGAGAGTAGATGTATGCGTAGGAGAACTGGAGCATAGGCAGGTAGGAGATACAACTGCCTGGGTTGTGCATGCGTGGCATGTAGTCACCGGTAAAGATACTCAGCCCTTTGTACGTATGCTCTTGGGCTGCGAGGTAGCCTATGGTGTCAAAACCAGCCATGCTGTCGCGGTCATAGGTCGGGAAGTACATGCACTTGGCGAAATTATGATACTCTACCCAAATCAAAAAGATGAGCAGTAATACCCATAACAAGTTGAACCATGAAAAATCAAACGTCGGCACCAATGACTCAACAAACTTTTTCTTTTGTGCAGCAATGACTATCGTGAAGGCAACTGCACAGACAATGCATGTCAGAATCATACTGTTGGTTGTTGCGATTCTTCCGCCGAACCAGTCTGCAATCATCATGATGAAAGTGACAATACCTAGGCCGACGGGGAACCCAAAGCCGATGCGCTCTGTCAATGAAAATTTTTCAGAGATGAGGCTCACAATGAAGAAGCCCGCGAGAAAAAGTAGAATTAATGCTATTGCTATCATGGCTTAGGGGTATTTGTTTGTTGAACAGGTTGCTTGACAGGCAAAACGCCGTTGACGTAATTCTCGCCTACCGGATAGGGCAGTTTGTCGCGATTCTTGCCATTGACGATGGCGACATGGGTAATCTTCTTTGACCATGATGTCTTGCCATATTCCTCTTCAGTGACGACCTTACGGGGATAAAGCGCCCTGACCACAGTAAGTTTGTCTATAAGTTTACCGTTAAATGGGTTTTGTTCTATCGCAGGATGTGTGGCACGGAAGTCGCCGCCAGATGGATAGTATATGACAGCGTCTTCAGGTGTGTTGTCGCGAAGAAATAAAATGTAATTGTAGTCACCGCCCAACTTGAGAGCCATCTTTTGATCATAGGTGGCGTCAGGGTATTGCTTGATTATCTCCATGTTGCTCTTCAGGTAGTTATCTCTTAGCCACACGTATACGGGGTTGATAAATGGGACTTTCGTTAGAAAAAGATAACCGGCGAGCAGTAAAACCCCATTGCGGACGAACCAACTGCCAAAACTTCTCTTTCTATGCTTCAGCGGCTGGTGTGCTTTGTTTTTCTTGGGTGTGTTGTTTGCCATAATTAGTGTATTATACTGCAAAATTAACGATTATCAAGAAGATGGCAGCAAGGGAAACGAAAAATGTTTGCGATTCTATTTCATTCTTTGCTTGCCCAAATAGGAAGAATTGCGTATCTTTGTTACACGAAACAAAAACAGTTATGAAAACAAAAATGGTTTCTCCGTCTATGCTGGCGGCAGACTTTGGTAATCTGGAACGCGATATTAGTATGCTCAATGCCAGTCATTGTGATTGGATACATCTGGATGTGATGGATGGTGTATTCGTTCCAAATATATCCTTCGGCTTTCCTGTGATGGAGGCGATGGCAAAGGTGGCGAAGAAACCCCTTGATGTGCATCTGATGATTGTTCATCCTGAAAAATTTATACACGAAGTCAAGGCTCTTGGTACATATATGATGAGTGTTCACCAAGAGGCGTGCCCTCATCTGCATCGCGTTGTGCAACAGATCAAGAATGTCGGTATGAAGGCAGGTGTAGTGCTTAACCCTGCAACGCCGCTATGCATGATAGAAGAGGTCTTGACGAACGTGGATATGATATTATTGATGGCTGTTAATCCCGGCTTTGGCGGGCAGAAGTTTATTCCGCAGACATTGGACAAGATAAAGAGACTTCGTCAAATGTTGGACGCTGTCCAGTCTGATGCTTTAATTGAGATTGACGGCGGTGTCAGTCGCTTTAATGCAAACGAGTTGTACGATGCCGGCGCAAATGTTTTGGTTGCTGGCAGTGCAGTGTTCAACGCTTCAGATCCTATTGCGGAAATTGATGCGCTGAAAGCATAAACATATCAGTGAATCCTTTTGAGCAGATACTATCAGACGCAAAGGCTCTGCGTTTCGCCATTCCTTTTATCATCGGCATCGCTTTGAGTTGGTGCTTCCGGGATGTGACGCATGAATACTGGTATTTTCC
>CACXEH010000067.1 GCA_902766625.1 uncultured Bacteroidales bacterium
AGTCGTTTGCTATGTGATTCACGACCGTTCTTAGAACTACCTACACCTTTTTTATGTGCCATTTTACTAAGATTTTAAAGATTAAGCGACAATTGATTTAACAGTAACCTCTGAGAACTGTTGCCGATGACCGTTCTTCTTGCGAGAGTCCTTGCGGCGTTTCATCTTGAAGACGATGACCTTGTCACCCTTCACAAGTGGTGTGTTAACTTCTACAACTACTTTTGCTCCCTCTACGACAGGTGCGCCAACTTTTACGGCGTCGCCGTCTGCGATGAGCAGGACTTTGTCAAACTCTACGGTCTGACCGGCTTCAGCGTTACGGATGTGGTGTACAAAAAGCTTTTTGCCCTCCTCAACCTTGAACTGCTGACCATTAATAATTACGATTGCGTACATTTTTGTATATATGTATTTAACGTTTCCCCTCGGGGCGAGTTCCTTATGAAACTTCTTTCAATGAGCCCTGGCGATAAAATCGGATGCAAAGTTAGGACTTTTTTTTGGAATGACCAAAATTCTTTGTCGTCATTTTTCAATAAATTTCAGTCGGCCGGTGTGCATAATTTTCTGCGTGCTGTAAGATGTAGGCTTGAAATACTTGAATATAGTTTAATGCGATGTCTTGGCTGTCGTCAGGGCTGGGCTGTCGTTTGTCATGCCGTTATGTTTTCTGTTCCATGGGCCGGAATGTAAATTCCATAGGCTGGAACATAAGTTCCATAGGGTGGAATGTATGTTCCATCCCGTGGAATATAAAAGTTGTCGGGCTAAAGTGGTGCTGCGGTGCAGTAAAAAATTGTTATCCGACGGGTAGTGTGTGTTTATTGTGCTAATTTATCTGTGTAAAGTATGCCGTCCAGATGATCGGTCTCATGCTGGAAGATGACGGCGGAAAAGCCTTTCACTGTTTCCGTAGTGTCCTTTAGCGTTGTCGGTGACGTGTAAGAGATGTCTATGTCAGTGTAGCGCATGACGTCGCCGCGTTGATTGGGAACGGACAGGCAGCCTTCAGGGCCTTTTTCTTTTGTGCCTCGCATGGCGGTGATGTATATGTTGGGGTAGACTTCAAACGGTTCGCCCGCTTTGTCAAAGCGTTGTACGGCAACTACTCTTCGGGTTATGCCTATTTGTGGTCCTGCAATTCCTACGGCGTTTTGCTGCGATGTTACGGTGGCTATCATTTTTTTTGCCAGCGACTGATATAATTTGCTTTGTATTTCAGCTTTTGACAGTGTTGTGCTTTTTTCGCGTAAGACCAGACTGTCTGCCGGGTTGTCGACGGTAAGGATTCTCATTACGGTGGTATGGCTTTCAATCAGGTTCCTTTCAGTGTCTGTCCAATTGCTTTTTTGGCAACTCGCTGCAATAACGCAGATAATAATCAGTGAGAGATGTTTCATTTGTTCCGTTAATAGTTTCGTTAAAATTCTAATGTAAATTTGACGTTCAGCATTCTTCCTGTCAGAAAATTTGGGACGGCATACTGGTTGTTGCTGTCGTCAGTAATCCAGTAATAAGAATTGACATTGTTTATTCCTAGTACATTGAAGCAATCTATACCGAGCCATGCGTTTTTCAGGGAGTAGGGGTTGGGTTTGCGCCGTTCATTCTTGTACAGACGGTAATTCAGGCCGATGTCTACGCGTCTGTATGCAGGAGCGCGGAAACTGTTGTCGCGTATACCTATATGAGGTGCTCCGAAGGGCAGTCCGTCAGCCAGGGCAGCCTTAAGGGCTAATTTCCAGCGGTCTGTACCGGGGAAATAGTCGGTGAAAAAAAGGTTTATGTTGTAGCGCTGGTCTGTTGGCATGCTGATATATTTGCCGTTCCATTTTTGTCTTGCGGTCATCAGGCCTAAGGTTATCCAAGAGTCTGTTCCGGGCACAAACTCACCGAAGAACTTGAAGTCTATTCCGGCAGTATATCCGCTTGTCATATTCTTGCCGTAGTATACGATGCGCATGTTGTTGACATTGTATGGCACGAGATTGCTCAGGTTCTTGTAGTAGATTTCAGAAGACAGGCGGAACGGTCGGTTGCCAAGACGGAATTGGTAATCACCGCCGAGGATTATCTGGAATGATTTTTGCGATTTGATGTTTTTGTTGAGTTCAACCCGCGTGCTGCCGTTGGTGGTGATAGTGTCTCTTAATTCTTTATAGAAAGGACTTTGATAATAGATACCTGTAGCTATGCGGAACGTGAAGTTTTCATTGAATTTCGGAATCAATCCCAGTGAAACTCGGGGACTTATCAGCCATTCGTCATTCCAGTCCCAGTGGCTTCCTCTTATGCCGTAGTTTAATGTGAAAAGACCTGCATCATTCTGGAATTTATAGGTGTCTTGGACGAACATTTCAATGCGGTTGGACTTGACTTCTGTCTTGGCTCTGAGTTGGTAGATGAGTTGCAGTCTTTCAGCATTGCTGGGCATGTTGTAGCCCGCAGAGTCCCTTTTTTCCCATTCAACGGAGTTCTCCTTGACGTTCTCGCTTTTCCAGTTAAAGCCTAAGGCGAGGTTGTGCTTTTTGATTTTTGCCTGGAAGTGCAACGCACTTTGAAGCACGTTTGCGACAAGAAAATTACGGGCATGCTCAATGTATGAGCCTACACCGAGCTGCGTCTGTTGGGCGGTTTCGTTCAGCCAGTATTCTCCGCTGATGTCATAGGTTTCTTGCTCCTTTGTGGAATATGCAGAGGTTATCCATGACAGGGTAGTGTTCTTGTTAAAGTGATGGCTGATGTTGAGTGAGCCGAAGAATGTCTTGAAGTAATCTTTCTCGTGTCCGTCAAAGTATACTCTAAAGTTTTTGGCATCATTGAAGGTGCCAAACTTAGTCTCCCTGTCTTCTGGCTTAAAGTTATAATGGTTGTCAGAGATATTCCCGATGAAATCAATGGTCCAGTGATCGTTGGGTCTCCATGAGGTGTAGTTCTGGTAGTCCAGGAAGTTAGGCTTGTATTCTCCTTTGGTGTCAAAGGAGTTGAGGAGCAGACGCGTTGTCTTGTATCTGAATCCGTTCATCATGGAGAACTTTTTATTGCCGAAGCCCACGTAGGTGTCTGCCCCCATAAGACTGCCTGACAATGATGCCTCAAACTTTTCCGGCCTTTTGTATTTGATGTCAAGGACAGAACTCATTTTGTCTCCGTATTTGGCGGCAAAACCTCCGGCAGAGAAATGGATTTCCTCGACCATGTTGCTGTTGATGACACTTAACCCTTCTTGTTCGCCTGAGCGGACGAGCAACGGACGGTATATCTCCACACCGTTTAGATAGACGCAGTTCTCGTCGTAGCTGCCACCGCGCACATTGTATTGAGAACTCATTTCATTGTGGCTGCTGACACCCATTTGGGTCTTTACAAGTTCCTCGACAGCGTTGCCGGTAGGCGAGGCCAATGTCTTGGTGTGTTGGGCATTGATATGTTGCATTTGATCGGTTTGCCGGCGCGTAGACGTGACGCTGACTACATCCAGTTCGTTACTCTTGGAGATGATTTTCAAATTCATTATGGTAGAGTCTTTCGGACTGAGCAGTGTGTATTTCTTCGTGCGGTAACCTATGAGAGAAACAACAAGTTTGACGGAGTCGTCCGTATGGCAAATAAGATTGTATTTGCCGTCATTCTCGCTCATGGTGTATGCGCTCTGTCCCTCGACGCTGATGAGCGCATAACCTACGGGATCGTTCTTTTCGTCTATTACTTTGCCCAAAATACGTATACGTTGCTGTGCAAAGCTGTTGGCGCAACAAAGTATCGCTAATATAATGTGGAGTATAAAGATTTTATTCATTATATTATATAACGCACCCTGTGCTAAAATATTTTATCGTAGTATACAATTATTCCTTAGAAGAAGACAGGTGTAAGTTCCAGTCCTTTGCAGGAGAGTTTGTGCCGTGTTGGCTATATACGGAAGATGCCGGCTCGCAGAGCAACGTGTCGTTGCCTTGTAAGTCGACATCTTCTGTTTTCAGACAGTCAAAGTCCCAAGCGGAACACAGGGAAGAGCCGTTGTGATAACAGCAAATCTCAATGTCATTTTACAAAGACCTTAGAGCCGTTGCGTATGTATATTCCGCGTGTAGGATGTTCAACGCGCTGTCCTTTCAGGTTGTAGTAAACAGCGGGATTGTGTCCTTCAGTTGTTGTTACTGCTGATTTTATGCCGTCAGGCTGTTTTATTTCAAAGTTCTTGAAAGGAATGTTTTCGGTTCCTGTGTTCGGTAAATATGCCTGGTTGGCGGCCAATGTCATTGTGCTGTTAAGGTTGACACGTGCCTCCGTATCAGTCGCGGGAATGGTGTATATTTGGTTCTCGTCGATGTCGTGTGTAGTGAAATAGCCTTTGAGCAGATTGCTTTCAGGCATTGCTACGGTAGCTTCCGGTAGTGTAGGGGTGAGTTCTATTGTCGTATTCGGGGTTCCTTTGAGGATGACAGGCGTGCCATAAGGAACAGCTTCACCTGCAGTGGCAATAGCTTCAAGGGTTACTGTCTCTTCTGTCTCGGATGTGGCGACATATGCTGTCACTCCGTCAGGGATAGCTATATTGAACGGATAGCATACGGCAGCGTAACCATTTTTGGCGAGTGTAACCTTGGCACCCGGATGGGCTGCCTGATTATAGAGCGTCAAGACATCGTCAGCTGTAAGCGGTTTGCCCCATACACGTGCCATGGAGATGGTGCCAATCCAAGGATAGTCACAGGAATTTCTGTTGATATATGGCGCTGTGTCGCCTCCGATGCAGAACCATTGCCAGCCGGCGAATGGAAGGTCTGTGACCTCGTTGCCATTCAAGTACCGACTGCCTATTAGCTGACCGTTGAGATAGATGCTCGAAACGGCATTATTTTCCTTAAACTCATCAGGATTGGGCGCATATACGGCTACATAATGCAAATATTTGTCTGTGGTGAATTGGTCGCTGACTTTGACATTGGCGAGCCCTTGCGAATAGTTGTAATTCGGATACCCTGAGAATCCGTAGGCATTGGCGTTGAAAACAATTTTGCCATCCGTTGAGATTTCAAAGCCAGGACCTCCGCCTGCCTGTTGAGAACTGATGGCGGAAATATTGCCTGTACGCTCACCGGAAGGCACTTTAGCGTAAAACTCAATACTGTATCCGTCGCTTATGCCGCGGGTGAAGGCGGCATCGTGATAATACGGGCGCGTCAGGAAGTTAGACTTATTGCCGTCACAAACCATTTCATAACGTTGCTGGTCAGTGTTTGCCTGGGTTGTAATAACTGCGTCTGGGCCTTTTTCTATTGTCGCGTAGTCTGATTTGTCAGCGAAGCCTCCGTTTTTGTCAAATTGAACATCCAACAGTCTCTCTTTCACTTCAGGTTCAGTAAAGCGTGTGATTTCTTCATCGTTGTAGAGCGCTTCAACCTGAGCGTCGTTGAGTGCTATGTTGTGAATCTTAAAGTATTTGAATGTCGTTGCGTTTGGATTGTCTCCTTTGGTTGGTGTGTTTTCACCTGTGGCATCGCCGCCGAGGATAAAGAACATGCCCTTTGAGCGGCGCGATGTACCGCAGTCAGGGAACACGAAGTCGCCTACA
The DNA here is from genome assembly GCA_902766625.1 of uncultured Bacteroidales bacterium. Lineage (GTDB taxonomy): Bacteria > Bacteroidota > Bacteroidia > Bacteroidales > Bacteroidaceae > UBA6382. Next base: position 5,582 of record CACXEH010000067.1, read on the forward strand.
CCTGCCAGGGTTGCTTTAACAGCGGGGCGTCCGTTGATATATATTGTTTCGGTGTGGGCGCCTTTGTCTATGGATACGGCTACGTGATAAAAGCGTCCCGGGTGAAGGTAGCACTGGGAGTAGACATGATTGTATTGTCCCCATGGATCAGATGAATATACATGATGATAGATGTATTCCGTGCTGAGTCCGTTGAGCTTGATGTCGCCGTTGCCGTCGGTGGTCTTGGCGGTAGAGTTATGCATCAGGGAGAAACCGCCGCCGCCTTGACTGCCAAGAATCTTTATGCTGTTGGCATGGTTCCACACTCCGTCGTTTGAGTTGTATGACGCTCCGTCGATTTTGTCCAATCGGAAGAGAGCCTCGATGGTGAACTGATCTTTTAACGCCTGACCGACATTATCGTCTCGGTCGTATTTTACGTAGAAAACGCTGTTGCCGTTATATGACGCTGTGTTCTTGTCAGTTGTCTGCACTTTAGAGCTTCCTAATGCGTAGGATCCGTCAGGGGCGTCTTGTACGATGGCATCACCTGTCTTGCCCACTTGGTTGGAACTTTCACCGCGTGTCAGGACGATGTCTCCGCCACTGAAGCCAACGTTAAGTATGACACTTCTCTCTAATATGGTCGAGACATTCTTCCATCCTGCGGCCGATCTGTAGGCCTTGCGGCAGTTGTCTGGCACATACATGGTCACAGACGAAGCTATATTGTTGGTAAAACCACTGAATGTACATTTTGCCGGATCAAGTATTTTGCTGTATATCTTTGTCAGACTATTGCAACCCCAGAACGCATTTTTCCCGATGTTTGTCAGTGTGGAAGGCAAAGTCAGGGTGGTCAGTGCTGAACACTCCTTAAAGACATTTTCCGCTATGGATGTGACCTTGTAGAAGACATTTCCGTCGGGGACGTATGAAGGTATGTTGATGGTGTTGCCTATTTTGACGTAGCCGACCAGTTCGGCTGTCTTGTTCTCCCTGTCTGTGATGCGGTAAGTGATTCCGTCGTAGAAGATAACGTCTGCCCAGTCGCCCGCCTTTTCCTCGAGAGACATGAAGTAGATGTGGTTTGAATTGCATTGCAGCACAAGGTATCCTGGATAGTTCACAGAGCAGTCCTCAAACTCCCCGGCGAATATTCCCGTCATGTTCAGTTCCTTGTCCATGCGCCTTTTTTCGAGGTCCCACACATACAGTATTGACGGCTCGTTGGATGTGTCATATCCGCAAGGCATATATAGCAGGCCGTTATGTATGGCTCCTCCCTGCGTCACGGCGTTCATTCCTCCGGAGTAGGTATCCTCAAGGTAATAGCTTTCCAGAGCGTCGGCGTCAGTCAGGAATACTTTTGTCGGTTTGCCTTCGCCTACTTCGGGTATCTTGAATTTCCTGACATAATGTTTGTTGTCCATCTTTCCTGCGCCTGTCGTATTGCTGACGGCGTACAGGAAATTGTTCTGACGGTCTATCGTCCAGAGTACAACATGGTAGCTCATGCCGTCGTAACATATTTTTTGGACCAAAGTCGATGAACTGTTGTCAATGTCAAGGCGCTCTACATAGCAGACGCTTCTCATGCCGTCGTCGTCATAGTAAGAGTGGCACCTGGTGACGTATAACAACGGCAGCTTGTCCTTGCTGTCGTAAAACTGGTTGCTGAATGCAGCCACATTGGCATGGTTGTATGTCGCTGACGCATTGTCATAGCTGGCGAGGCGGAACGTCGTCAGTTTCGTGGCAGAGTTGATGCTGTTAATCTTGTAGACATTACATGTTCCGTAATTCTGCAGGCTGACAAGATAATCATCCCATATATCCATGCCTTGCACGCCGGAATGTGCGAGTGTAAATCCTTGATAACAGTCAGGTACAATAAAATTGTCTTCTGCCTTTGAGCCCAGTGGCAATAATGCCGCAGCAGCAACCAGTAAAGTTAATATACGATGCATAGCTAATGTTGTTTATGTGCTTTTGTACTCGGATAGTGAATATGTGTTATCCTTATTTCAGCGATATCTCTTTCACGAGATATATCTGCGTGGGGAAGTGGTCGGAATAGCCGTCCTGCCATACGCCGCTGCCTGTCGTCCTCTTGGGAGAACCTTTGTATCTTCCAGTCTTTGTAGTAATGTATTCAGGTCGGAATATTTCGTTTTTGAAGAATTTGAAGCTGGAGCGGTCGTTACCCAGAAAGTTGGCCGTAAAGATGATTTGGTCAAACAGGTTCCACATGTTGTCATAGAGCAGCGTACCTTTGCCCTCCTTGCGCAGCGTTATCGCCCATGGGTTGTACAGATCCTTCGGGCTCCGTATCTTCTTCACGCTCAATTTTGCCCCCAGGGCCTGTGTGACGCTTTTGTTGTCAGGATCATCGTTCAAGTCACCCATAATGATGATCTTTGCACCATGTTCTTGTGACTGAATGGAATCCACGATGTTGCGTACAAGTCTGGCAACAAATTCACGCGAATAGCTGTTGGCTCCTCTTGACGGCCAGTGGTTGACGATAAAGTGCATCCGCTCTCCCAAAAGGTTGCCCTCAATCAGCAGGAAACCGCGCGTTCCGTAGCCTGTCGCCTCATAATAGCCCGTCGGCGGGATAAGTTTGCAGCCTGTCGGTTTGAACAATTTGGGGTTATACAGTGCGGCGCAGTCTATACCGCGGGCATCCGGTCCTTCTATATGTAGGTATTTGTATCCCTTCTCCTTGAGTGCGGGCTGTTCAATAAGGTCATCCAGTACACGGCTGTTCTCAACCTCTGACAAACCGATAAAGGCCGCACCACCTTTCACACGTTCCGTACAAAGCTCTGAAAGCACTTTTGCCATGTTTGACAGTTTGTGCGTATATTTCAATGTGTTCCAATGGTACGAACCGCCAGGCAGGAATTCCTCGTCGTGCTTGCCTTCATCATGGATGGTGTCAAACAGGTTCTCCTGATTGTAAAAAGCTATCCCGCAATATATGGTATGTTTCTGCGGATTTGTTCTGTTGTTGCCTGCAATACTTGCAAAGGCTATAAAGGTAATAGCTAAAAACGATACAACTTTTCTCATCTGCGTAATTTTTTACGTGGTTTAACATACAAAGTTGTGCAAAAAAAATGAATTATTGCCAAGTTCTCCCTGATTTTATTAATTTTCACCTCGATTCATTCGCACATTTAGGTCTCTTCTCCTGTGGTGATGTAATGGGTGTTTTTTTACATCCCTGTCTGACACTTGCGCTCCGCCCGTAGAAAAATTTTTATCTCCCGATACCATTTCCGTTCCATAGGCTGGAATGTAGATACCAAAGGCTGGAACATATATTCCACGGGCTGGAATTTATGTTCCATGAGATGGAATGAAGGACTTAACGGGATTGGGGCACTTTTTTTTCTGAGTCTGACTTTTTTTGTTCACGACGAAAAAAATAACAAAATAATTTGCAGATATTTATTTTTTTTATATCTTTGGCGGTGAATAAATAATTAAAATTTAAAAAAATGATGAAAAAGACAATTATTGTTTTGATTTGCCTCATGACAGGCTTTGCTCAGTTTTCGTATTTACATGCGGAAAGACGTTTGATTTATAGTTTTGACACCGCCGACCACAATGCTGAGGATTGGATATACTATGCGGACCAACTTATTTTTGATGAAGCATATTTGTGTTCCGACAGTACTTCTCATTTAAGAGATGTATTAACACAGGGAAACACCTATCTGCTGAAAGTAACCCATATGGCGGTTGGTATTGAACAAGTGGACAGTTGCTTTACAACTTTCACCTATGTCCCAGAGGGATATGATCCAGAGGATCCTTATGTCGACAACGGAACATTAGCGTTCAGCGACCAATCTTTCGGATTTTATAATATTGTGAATTCGGCTTTTCAAGATCCTGATTTGTTTGGAGAAGACGGTGACTATACGGAAGAAGAAATAGAGGGAATTTTGTCTACATATGATTATTGCTTTATAATGGCTGAAACATCATATACCCGTATTAAGATAGAGATTTATGAATATTAATGAGCCTCATCCGTTAAAGGCGCTTGTCAGGAAGATATGTTTGATTCTTCTACTGGTGAATATCAGTATATCAGGATACCCGTCGGATATATTATATTCAATTGGAAGCAAATATGGAGGGTATAAGTATTACGATGAGGTCGCTTTTGGCGGTGCAGAAGCGTGGTTGGTTGC
>CACXEH010000068.1 GCA_902766625.1 uncultured Bacteroidales bacterium
AAGAACATCTCCCCGAAGTGCGTACTGACTGTGCCTTACGGCAAGAGAGCCGCTTATATTGCAAAAGGCTGGACGACAAAGATCTTCAAGGGCGGCATTGTGGAACTGCCCGCGCCCGAGGGCATACAGGTGCTCAAAGTGAATAGGGCAGACAAAGATACATATTACGACCTTGAAGGCAGAAAAATAGCCCATCCAGAGAAGGGCAATATATACATCTGCAAGGGCAAAAAAGTGCTGGTGAAATAATTTGTATTTTATGAGAGAAACAATTATCATAGGGCTTTCTTATAGGGACGCTCCATGATAGTTGGTTATTCACAAAGAGCAATTGTGCGAATTAGCTGAATGTGATAATTCTTTCATGTCATTGCCAATGACAGGGAGAGCAGATGTTCTGTATGAGTTAGTTTGACGGGAAATGTGTGTAATAGACCTTAAATTACTATCTTTGCAATGATAAAAACATATGAAAGAAAAATGAAGAGGATATTATTTATGCTATTGTTTTTGATTGTCGGCAATGCCATTAACAGTTTTGCTGAAATCATCACCGGCGACATGCGTACAGAACTTTATCTGCCGCTTTTAAAAGGTAAGGCTGTAGGTGTATATTCCAATGCCACAGGTATGGCTGGTGATAAGCACGTCGTGGACCTCTTATTGGAGAAAGGCGTGAGTGTGAAAGCTATCTTCGCACCGGAACATGGTTTTCGCATCAAGGCTGATGCAGGAGAGCATTTTGGTAATGAGAAAGACGAGAAGACGGGTATAGATATCATTTCATTATATGGCAGTGCCAACAAGAAACCATTGACGGAACTGGTCAGGCCATACGATGTGATTGTGGTGGATATCCAAGACGTAGGTTTGCGCTTCTACACATACTATGTGACAATGAAAAAGATAATGAGCGCATGTGCCAAGGAAAACAAACATGTCGTCGTGATGGATCGCCCTAATCCCAACGGCTTTTATGTAGATGGGCCTATATTGGATATGAAGTTCAAAAGTGGCGTAGGCGCATTGCCCATACCAGTGGTTCATGGCATGACACTGGGTGAACTGGCATTGATGATGAACGGAGAAAAATGGTTGGACGATGGCATGGTGTGTCAATTGACTGTGATACCATGTGAGAACTATACGCACCAGTCATGTTATGTGTTGCCGATAGCCCCGTCGCCCAATCTGCCCAATATGAAATCCATTTATCTCTATCCTTCAATATGCTATTTTGAAGGTACAGTAGTTAGTCTGGGACGTGGCACGGAGGCGCCGTTTCAAATGTACGGTCATCCGTTGATGAAAGGACGTACGTTCAGCTTTACTCCGCAGAGTATGCCTGGAGCCAAGAATCCGCCATGCCTGGGACAAAAATGCTATGGCGTGGATTTGCGCCAGTTGTCTGACAGGAAAATACAGAAAGAGGGACTGAATCTGGAATATCTCATAGACGCTTATCATGGTACGGGATTGGGTGACAAATTTTTTACCCGTTTTTTTGAACTTCTGATAGGAGTTGACTATGTGCGTCCTATGATTGAGGCAGGGAAGACAGCTAAGGAAATCAAATCTTGCTGGAAAAATGACGTGCGACGGTTCAAAAAGCAACGTAAGCCCTATCTGCTTTACAAAGAGTAAGAAAAAATTAATCTACAATAACGATGATAACACCACTCATAGCCAGTTTGACAGTTATATTGTACTTGGCAGTATTGTTCTCAATATCCTATGTAACGAGTCGCAAGACAGATAACGCAGGCTTCTTTGTCGGCGGCAGGCAGTCGTCATGGTTAGTCGTGGCGATAGCCACGATAGGTTCTACCATATCTGGCGTAACCTTCGTGTCTGTCCCCGGAATGGTTCAGACCAGCCACTTTGCTTATCTCCAAATGGTGATGGGGTTTGTGGTTGGTCAGTTGGTTATAGCCTTTGTGTTGGTACCACTGTATTATAGACTAAAGTTGGTCAGTGTGTACGAGTATCTCAAAGAGCGTTTCGGCATGGAGAGTTACCGCACGGGCGCATGGTTTTTCTTTATTTCCAAGATGCTGGGTGCGGCTGTGCGTGTTTACTTGGTGTGTCTGACCTTGCAGATTCTGATATTTGAGCCTTTGGGCATTCCGTTCCTGCTGAATGCGATAGTGACGATGCTCGTGGTGTGGTTTTATACTTATCGGGGCGGGGTAAAGACGGTTATATGGACAGATTTGTTTAAGACAATGTGTCTGGTGTTGTCTGTTGTGCTGTGCATATATTTCATAGCGCAACAAATGGGCTATAATCTGACAGGTGTGTGCCAGGCAATATTCAGCAGTGATATGTCACAGGTGTTTTTCTTTGACGACGTCAACGACCGTCGCTTCTTTCCGAAACAGTTTTTTGCCGGAGTGTTTACTATCATTGCTACGACAGGTTTGGACCAAGACTTGATGCAACGTAATTTGAGCTGCAAAAACTCAGACGAGAGTCGCAAAAATATGATTGTCAGCATCTGTCTGCAGTTTGTGGTCATCTCTCTCTTCCTGATGTTGGGTGCATTGCTTTACATCTTTAGTGCACACGTCGGAGGTGAACTGACACAATGCAAAGGTGATGAACTCTTTACAAAAGTAGCTACGGGAGGTTATCTGCCGATGATGGTCGGCATACTGTTCCTTATAGGACTTATTGCCGCTGCGTTTGGCGCAGCCGGGTCTGCACTGACAGCGCTTACAACGTCATTTACTGTAGATATTTTGAATGCGGATCGCAGTGATGAACAAGGCACAGCCCGCACAAGGCGTTATGTCCATGCCGGTATGGCAGTAATGATGGCTGCGGTCATTTATGTCTTCAGTCTTTTGAACAACACAAGTGTAATAGATGCTGTGTACATTCTTGCGAGCTACACCTATGGGCCTATATTGGGAATGTTTGCCTTCGGCATCTTCATGAAAGAGAGTGTAAGAGACAAATATATTCCTGTTGTGGCTTTGCTGGCCCCCGTGATATGCTTTATCTTAGATAGCAACTCGGAGATATGGTTTAATGGATATAGGTTCAGCTATGAACTGTTAATCCTTAATGCGGTGCTTACTTTTGTGGGATTGTGTCTCCTGATAAAGAAGAGGCAATGAGGTCGTGGCTGTTGATATTTTTCCTTGTAGCACTGGCAGGCTATGCCTTGTTGGCTTTTCTGCCATTGTTTACAACGATAAAACGAGACGTTTGGTATAAACTGTTACGTTCAATATGGATGGCACTGACACTGTGTGCCATAGCAGCGGGTGTTATCTTGTTTTATTTACTCCTGAGGGTATAATCCCATTTCCGCAGCTTTTTGGAGCATAAAATCATAAGCGGCTTGATGCTCATTGGGAATCATGCCGTCCAGGATGGCGTCCTTTATACTGGACTTGAGCGCTCCGATGGCTTCACAAGGCGGTAGATTGAAGACGCGCATAATCTCTTCACCGTCAACAGGCGGCTGAAAGTTGCGGATGCGGTCTTTTTCCTCTATGTCTTTCAGTTTTTTACGGACTATCTCAAAGTTTTTAAGGTAACGCTGTTTCTTGATTTCGTTCTTGCTTGTGATGTCTGCCTCACAAAGCGTCATTAGGTCATCTATGTCGTCACCGGCATCAAAGAGCAAACGCCTGACAGCACTGTCGGTGACGATGTCGTCGGAGACACTGATGGGGCGCATGTGGAGATAGACGAGTTTTTGTACATATTTCATCTTCTCGTTAAGCGGCAGCCGCATACGTTTGAAGATGCCGGATATCATGCGTTCCCCGATAATGTTGTGATTGTAAAAAGTCCATCCCGCGGTCGGACTCCATGCCTTGCTTCTGGGTTTACCGATGTCATGCAGCAGGGCAGCCCAGCGCAGCCAGAGGTTGTCGGAATGTCGGCTCAAGTTGTCAAGCACTTCAAGAGTGTGGAAGAAGATGTCTTTGTGGCTGATGCCATTGCGTGTTTCACGGCCTTGCAGAGCGTTTAACTCCGGGAAGATAATCTCCAATAGTCCTGTCCTTTCCAGTTCAATGATACCCCTGGAAGGCGTGTCTGCCATAAGGATTTTATTCAGTTCTTCACTGATGCGCTCATAACTGATTATCTTGATGCGCTCCTTGTCTTTGCGGATAGCGCAAAAGGCTTCGTCGTCAATGTCAAAATGAAGTTGCGTGGCAAAACGGATGCAACGCATCATGCGGAGAGGGTCATCGCTGAATGTCAGTTCTGATTCCAGAGGCGTGCGGATGATGCGGTCTTCCAAATCTCTCAGTCCGTCAAAGGCGTCAATCAATTCTCCGAAGTGAGACTTGTTCAAACAGATACTCAATGCATTTATGGTGAAATCGCGGCGCTCCAGGTCTTCTTGCAGTGTGCCGTTTTCCACAATGGGTTTGCGGGAGTCACGGCTATAGCTTTCCTTGCGTGCACCTACAAACTCAATCTCCATGTTATGATACTTGACTTGTGCAGTCCCGAAGTTTTTATATACAGCGAGGTGTGCGCTTTTTCCCAAATGCTTAGCGAAACTCTCTGCCATATTGATACCGCTGCCTACGACGACGATGTCAATATCCTTGTTGGGACGCTCCAGAAACATATCGCGTACATAACCTCCTATAACATAGCAGGGCATGTCCAGCTCATCGGCGGTCTGGCTCAACAGGTGAAAAATGCTGTTATCCAGTTTCTGTTTGATATCGTCTTGCGACAAATGAATCATATTCGTGTCAGGGATTAAATTCTTTTATGTCAATCTGGTTTTCCGACCGCATTATGAGATGGTTGCCGTTGAAGTATACCTCCGTATATTTCTTGTCGATGTGTTCATACACGTCCTTGTCATCCTTGATGATATAGAAATCGGGATTTTCGCCGTATCGGCATATCAGGAAATAGTTCTTCCACGAAGTTCCTTTGACGTAGGTTTCAAGGGTCGGATATTGGCGGAGCGTCCTGAAATTAGTATTGATAAGATGCAGGTTTCCATCCTTGTCGAAAATGAGAATTTCGTTTGTCTGGGGTGTGATGAGTGACAGTTTGTTGTTGCTGTTGAAAGTATAGAAAGAATCCGTGGCAATCCTAAGATTCTTCCCAAATATTTTCTTGTCGGGTGAATCGGGTATGGAATCCAGATTAATCATTTCTCCTGTGTCTTTATTGAACGAGGCAATAAAAGGTGTACTTCTTTTGATGTAGTTACCGAAATTGTTTCTTCCTGTGCCATCGCTAATCAGAACCAGTGTGTCATTTACGAGACGTAGGTTTGCATGGGAACCTTTGACTTGGGTAAACTTGTAACTCCATATTTCCTGAAGACTATTGTCCAGACAGATCAGATGGTTTCTGTCGGAGTGATAAATGCGATTGCTGTGTATCAGGAAATTTGATTGTATGTCGTCCAGAGATGTTGCTCCAGCTGAGGCGTTGTCAGTCAGAAATGCCATGGCAGATCCAACTAACTGTACGCGGAAATCCGATATTTCTGTCTTGGAATCACGGGAAATAACTTCTCCTGTTTTGAGGTTCAGAATGTTAGTCTTCTTGGCAGTAAAAATGATGTGGTCGGGGTCAAGATGGGTGATATTTCTCCATATCAGTGGGTATTTGCAGGGAATACTGGCTTTCCATAGTTGTTCACCTGTACTAAGCTTGTAAGCGACAGCCTTGATGTTTCGATATCCTATGATAATGTCTTTTCGTGGATTGATATAACAGATATCGTATGGATATTTGCAAATTTCAGTACCGTCAAGCCTATAAAACAGTCTGTAAGGATTCTTTAATCCTCCATTCGGAACAATGGCACAGAGTATGCCTGTGGGAAATAAGTGTGTAGGATATCCTGACGCATTGGTTGTGCTTTCCCAAATGCTCTTGCCGTCAATAGTTCTTTGAATGGTAAAACTACTGTATGATTTTTTCTTGACTGGTTTTATTAAGGTGACGTACTTTAAGTCTTTTGACAGTAAATAATTAGTTGTACTGTCGGGCAAAACAATACTCGTTACATCTTGAGCCAGGCCTGTTGCCGAGAGAGTGACCAGTAAAAGCAATAAAATGTATTTCATATCCTTCATAAAACTTTTCCTGTTGCAAAAATACGAAAGTTCGGGGGAATATTTGTACTTTTGAATTATCAATAGACTAATTTGCAATGAAGAACGTAATATTTTTACTGGCGTGCGCTCTGGTCATGGCGGCATGTCAACAGAAAGAGACTCCCGAAGAGCGCGCTAATATGTTTCTCGCACTTTCTCGTTCCAGTTTGGCTGTCAATGATTTTGATAAGGCGAAGGCGTATATAGATTCCATCCGCAGCAAGTGCCCTACGGCTCTCAATGCGCGCGAGAGTGCGATTATTCTGCTGGACTCTATTAATATCGCATTGTCTAAAGTGGAATTGCAGAAGATGGAAGAGGAGATGAGTAAAATCGTCAATCCTGATAAAATTGCGAGGGATACGCTGGATTTCTACCATGACGAGGCGAAGGAAAAAGTGCGTTTCTTTGAAAGAAAACTCCAGCATGACATCCAACACAAGGCTGTACATTGAGAGAAACAGCCATTTGTAGATAACAATAAAGACATCCCGTTCTAAAGGATGTCTTTATTATTATGAGGTACCTGGCAGATTCGAACTGCCGTACACGGTTTTGCAGACCGCTACCTAGCCACTCGGTCAAGGTACCATAAGCCGTTAAGCGGATGCAAAGGTAAGAAAAAAAATTAATTTGACAAGTTATTACATGTTTTTTTACAAGTTGTCATGCTGAAAATTGCTAATTTTGCATTGATGAAAGAGTTGGAGAAATTTGTATCGGCTGTGATTGAGCAGAGGAGTCTGTTGGCCAAGACAGACAAAATCCTTGTCGCCTTGAGTGGCGGCGCCGATTCTGTGGCATTGTTGCGCTTGTTGCTTTCCCTGGGATATCAGTGTGAGGCGGTGCATTGTAATTTCCATCTTCGCGGAGATGAGTCGCAGCGGGATGAGCAGTTTGTGGCACGGCTGTGCGAAAAGTTTCAGATAGCTTTGCACAAAAAAGATTTTGATACCACGAAATATGCAGAAGAGCATCATTTGAGTATCGAAATGGCAGCCAGGGATTTGCGTTATGTTTATTTTGCGCGGCTGTTAAAGGAACAGAATTTTACCAAAATTGCTGTAGGGCATCATCAGAACGATAATGCGGAAACTGTACTCGTCAATCTAATGCGTGGCACAGGTCTTAGGGGCTTGACGGGTATGAAATATCAAAACGGTGATATTATACGGCCGATGCTCGACGTTTCTAAAAAAGATATCCTCGCATACCTCAAAGAGTTAGGTCAGGATTATGTCACAGACAGCTCCAATATGGAGACCGATATGGTGCGCAATAAGATAAGGCTGCAAATCCTGCCTCTGATGCGTGAAGTCAATCCTTCCGTAGAGAAGTCCATATGGCAGACGGCGGAGCACCTGGGCGAGCTGGAGGCATATTTTAAGAATGCTATCGACAAGGATATCAAGTCTGTCATAGAACGACAGGACGGGCTGTTGTTGAAAATCAACATTGACAAACTGCTTGAGAAACACAGTTCCCATTTGTTATTGTTCGAGATGCTTTACCCGTTAGGTTTCAATCCTGCGCAGATAGACGACGTTTATCGCAGCCTGCGGCATACAGGAGCGCTGTTCTCTTCACCTCAGGCACGCCTGCTGGTGGACAGGGGCTACCTGCTCGTACAGGCAGCAGAGGAGGAACATGAACGCGAGGTAATCATCATTGCTCCTGCCGAAGCGCATCTGGGGAATTGCTATGTCAAAGTTTCCTTAATGGACAGAAAAGATTTAGAGACCATACCCAAGGAATCGGGTAGGGTGGCTGTAGATGCCGATAAACTTTCCATGATTCTCACCTTGCGCTATATCAAGGCAGGAGAGCGTTTTCATCCCTATGGCATGAAAGGCAGCAAGTTGGTAAATGATTATCTGACCGATGTCAAGGTGTCGCGCTTTGAGAAGCAGAAACAATGTGTGGTCTGCTCCGAAGGCGAGATTGTATGGCTTGTCGGACAGAGGGTAGACCAACGTTTCGCCATTATGCCAGAAACTAAGCGTGTTGTCCTCTTTGAATTGATATAATCTGGCCATTGTCGTCGCTATAAATTATTTGTTTTTGATATAATCTTTGTGCTGCGTCTGTCAGCGCATGGATGATGCGGTTGTATGCCGATATCTTTTCCGTTCCATCGGATGGAATGTACATCCCACGGGCCGGAACATAAAATATATCGTATCAAACTGTCGCTTTATTCCGGCTTAATCCTATCCTGAATGCTTGCAGCGGCAAATAGATCTATATGACAAGACGGAGCATTTCCCTTTTGAGAAATGCTCCGTCTTGCGTATTGTGTAAAGTAATGATATTACTTTTTCTGAGCTTTAGCGTAGCGGCTCATGAATCTGTCAACACGTCCTGCTGTATCTACCAACTTAGACTTGCCTGTGTAGAATGGGTGAGATGTGCTGGAGATTTCAATCTTAACCAATGGGTAGGTCTCGCCTTCAAACTCAATGGTCTCATTCGTCTTGCATGTTGATTTAGACAAGAACATGTCACCGTTACTCATGTCCTTAAATACTACAGGACGATACTCTTGTGGATGTATTCCTTCTTTCATTTTATTTTATTTTATTAGTTTCTTGAATTTGGTAGTGTGTAATGGTCGCTATAAAAGCGGTGCAAAATTACAGTTTTTCTTCCGAATACGAATATGATTTTCAAAGTTTTTTTATCTGTTGGCCGTAAAAACCTTTATTAATTCTTAATTTTGCATGTCAATGAATCGATTTATACTATTTCTGATATTTGCGTCTGCCATGCTTTTTGTGTCGGCGGATACTATGCGCAACTGTTTTGAGAAGATGCCTGACAGTTTTTTCCCTATGTTGACGCACAACAACAAGTTAGATTTGCTGGATTTTGCGGACAGCGGCATGAAAGCTGTGGTGAAAAACATTTACGGCGAGCAGACCCAGTTGCTCAAATTGACAGACTCTTATCTGTGCATCAGGACATCGGCCTCGTCGCAGACAGAAATGCTTTTGCTGGCGCAGCCTAATGATACGTTGCTCTGTGTGGTGAAAACACTTTATGCTCCTGAAGGTGAGAGCGAAATACATATCCTACATACAGCCACGATGGGTGAGGCTACTCCCCTGCGTAAATACATAAAGGTGCCTGTTGCCCAAGATTTTTTTACCGTTCCCATAGGGAAGACCAAGCGAGACCTTCGTCAGGCTATTTCCAAGATGGATGTGACGATGATAGCTGCGACTATTGACGCAGAAGACAGTTCGTTGCATTTTACGGTGAATGTCGACGGCGGTTTCACGGAAAAACGGGAAGAGGTAGCTCCGTTTATAAAAAAGGAAATCGTAATGAAGTGGGACGGGCGTAAATTTGTAGCGAAGCGTTGATAGCGGGAAAAAAGTGTTCTGCCCTTCCTTATATATATAATTGTGCAGTCGGACTGACTATATGAAATAAAGTTCGTATTTTTGCATGTTATTATTTGCTAATAATGGCTTGTATTGTACATATAGAGACAGCTACAGATGTGTGTTCTGTCGCACTGAGTGAAAACGGTGCGATTCTTACTTCAAAGGAAAATTACGACGGTCCTAATCATAATGTACTGTTGGCGCCTTATGTAGATGAAATGGTTTCGTTTGCCGACAGCCACGCTATACCTATTGATGCTGTGGCAGTGAGCTGCGGTCCGGGTTCATATACGGGTTTGCGCATAGGGGTTTCCACCGCCAAGGGGTTGTGCTACGGGCGTAACCTGAAACTTGTCAGTGTGTCAACACTGCAATTATTGTGCGTTCCGTTACTGCTGCACGACAATGACATCCCTGAGGATGCGTTATTGTGTCCCATGCTGGATGCCCGGAGGATGGAAGTATACTCCGCTATTTATGACCGCTCGTTGCACACAGTAAAAGACATATCTGCAGACATTATAGATGAGTGTTCCTATAAGGAAATTTTGGACAAACAGCCTGTCGCTTTTTTCGGCAACGGTGCAGATAAGTGCAAGAAAGCGATAAAGCATCCTAATGCCATTTTTATAGATGACATCAAACCGCTAGCGAAGAATATGCTCCCGTTGGCGGAACGTGCATTCCTTCAGTCCAAGTGGGAGGATGTGGCATATTTTGAACCATTTTATCTGAAGGAGTTTGTCACGACACAAGCCAAAAAACATTTTTAAAAACATGGATTACAATACCCAGAGGGAGAAATTGAGACTTTCTGAATACGGACGCAACGTGCAGTCGATGGTTGACTATGCGATGACGATTTCCGACAGAGGCGAGAGACTGAACTGTGCCAAGGTAATTATCGGGGTAATGTCAAGGATGTATCCTCAAAACAAGCAGAATGCTAATTTTGATCAGATGCTTTGGGACCATTTGGCATATATGTCCAATTATCAGTTGGACATTGACTGGCCGTATGAAATTACCAAAGTTTCCGAGGTGGGGCGGCCCGAGCGCATGCCTTATCCGATGAATAACATTCAGTTCAGGCACTATGGTCATCTTGTTGAGCAGTTAGTGCAGAAGGTAAAGGATATGGAAGAAGGGCCTGAGCGCGAACAACTGATAAACATGCTCGCTAACCAGATGCGCAAGGACCTCTACTACTCCAGCAAAAACGCTTTAGATCCCAAGCGCATAGCAGACAATCTGTATTATATGTCTGACGGCAAAATCAATATAGAAGAGGGACAGGTCAGATATAACTCATCCATACCGACCAGCAATACAGCCAAGTCACGCCGTGTGAAGCGGAATAAATAATGCCATGAACGAGAACGAGGTTTTCAAGATAGGCAGGTTAGTCAAGCTCCATGGTGTGAAAGGCAAGGTGGAAATGTCTTTTACTGATGATGTGTTTGACCGTTCAGGCATTGATTATTTGTTTCTTAGAGTTGACGGTCTGCTCGTTCCGTTTTTTATAGATTCCTATTCTTTTAAGGGTGCCAACAAGGTTCTCATAAAGTTTGACGATATTGACGACACCTCTTCAGCACAGCGGTTGGTAAACTCTGATGTGTTTTTCCCTTATGCGGAAATACCTGATAGAGAGTCCGATGAGGATATGACGGATTACCTTATAGGTTACAGATTGTACAATGCGCCGGCAGAATATGTTGGAGAAGTGACGGATATTGACACACAGTCGGCCAATACGCTGCTTTTCGTGAAGACACCGAGTGATAACAATGTTATGATACCATTACACCCTGAGTTGGTTAGTAATCTTGACGAGAAACAAAGAACAATAACAATGAATCTTCCTGAGGGGTTGCTGCAGATAAATAGAAAATAATGTATAAGAAAAAATTAGCGATATTAGGTTCTACCGGGTCTATTGGCACCCAAACCCTGCGTGTGGCCGAAGAACATGGCGATATGTTTGAGGTGCGTGTGCTGACAGCAAACAACAATGTAGAGTTGCTGATAGAACAGGCCAGAAAGTTCAATCCCGATGCTGTCGTGATAGCTAATGAGGATAAATATGAGCAACTGCGCGATGCGTTGGCTGATACCGATGTAAAGGTGTATGCCGGTTCTTCTGCATTGTGTGATGTCGTGACAATGCCATCGGTTGATATCGTCGTCTCTGCCTTGGTGGGCTTTGCCGGATTGCTGCCGACGATTGAGGCCATCAAGGCCAACAAGAAAATAGCTTTGGCAAACAAGGAGACTCTGGTAGTTGCCGGTGAGTTGATAACACAACTTGCCATTGATAATCATGTGCCAATTTTGCCTGTTGACAGTGAGCATTCCGCCATATTCCAATGTCTGGTGGGAGAGGGCGACAATGCCGTTGACAAGATATTGCTTACAGCATCAGGCGGGCCGTTCAGAAAAATGAGTAAAGATGAACTTAAAGGTGTCGTCGCTGCTCAGGCTTTGAAGCATCCGACGTGGAGCATGGGTTCCAAGATAACCATAGACTCAGCGACATTGATGAACAAAGGTTTTGAGATGATAGAAGCCAAATGGCTGTTTGGCGTTGAGCCGGATAAGATAGAGGTTGTGGTTCATCCGCAGTCCATCATACACTCTGCCGTGCAGTTTGCCGATGGAGCCGTGAAGGCCCAAATGGGCGTGCCCGATATGCGTATGCCGATACAATACGCCTTGACATATCCTGACAGGAAACCTCTCTCTGGTGAGAGGATGGACTTGTTCAGGTTGAGCGTGCTGACATTTGAAAAGCCCGATACAGACAGATTCCCCTGCCTGGCTTTGGCATACGAGGCAGCCCACCGCAAGGGCAACATGGCCTGTATCATGAATGCGGCCAACGAGGTTGCCAATTTGGCGTTCCGTAGAGATGAGATTTCTTACCCGATACTATGCGATGTTATTGCCGAGACGATGCAAAAGGTACAATACGTTGCGTTACCGTCATTGGACGTGTATTTGCAGACGGACAAAGAAGCCCGTCGCTATGCAGCGTCCCTAATTCATTAACTGTATATATTTATTTGATTAGAACATTATGGAGACATTCTTGATACGTGCGTTGCAATTGATGCTTTGCCTTTCAATTCTTGTCCTCTTGCACGAGGGCGGTCATTTCTTTTTTGCCAAGTTGTTTAAGATACGGGTTGAGAAATTTTGCCTCTTCTTCGACCCGTGGAAGACGCTGTTGAAGTTCAAGCCCAAGAAGAGCGATACGGAGTATTGTCTGGGGTGGCTTCCGTTGGGAGGCTATGTGAAGATATCTGGCATGATAGACGAATCTATGGACAAGGAACAGATGAAACAACCGCCCCAGCCTTGGGAGTTCCGCTCCCATCCGGCATGGCAACGCCTGCTGGTGATGATTGGCGGTGTGCTTGTAAATTTCCTTCTTGCACTGTTTATTTACGCGATGATATTGTTCTGTTGGGGCGAGACCTACGTTCCGACGCAGTCTATGACCTATGGCATGCAGTTCAACTCAGAAGCAAAGGCGCTGGGATTCCGGGACGGCGACATCCTCGTGGGTACGGACATCAGAAAATTCAAGAACTTTGACACCCGCGACGGTATCAGTGAGACCTATCGCGACTTGTCGAAGGCAAAATATGTCGATGTCCTCCGTTCGGGAAAGCCTGTCAGGTTGACTATGCCGACAGAGGGACTGAACATGTTGCAGATGTTCAAAAGCACTCCGCCGTTTGTGCTGGCTTACTTCCCTGCAGTCATCGACAGTGTCATCACCGATATGCCTGCTGGGCGGGCTGGTGTGCGCGTTGGCGACCGTATAGTGGCCATCAATAGTCAGCCTGTCACCACATGGAATGATTATAATGCTGCCGTTGCCAAGATGAGCGACAAACTCGTCGGTGCGCCAACGGACGACAGTCTGGCCATGCGCCACATCACGTTGACAGTCTTCCATGAAGGCAGTGCTACCGCCGACACCTTGTCCATGATGATGAACGAGAGTCTACAGATTGGCGTAATCCAGCGCGGCATGAGACAATGTTATCAGACAGTGACACAGTCCTATGGCATATTGGAGTCTATCCCTGCAGGTATAAGTCACGGATGGAACGTGCTTAAAGGTTATCTTGGAGATTTTAAATACATCTTTACCAAGGAAGGGGCGACCAGCGTGGGCAGTTTCGGCGCCATAGGCAGCATGTTCCCGTCAGTTTGGGACTGGCATCGCTTCTGGGAACTCACAGCGTTTATCAGCATCATTTTGGCATTCATGAACATCTTGCCTATACCAGCCTTGGATGGTGGCCATGTCCTGTTTTTGCTTGCTGAAATCATATTGCGGCGCAAGCCGAGTGACAAACTCATGGAACGCGCAGAGATGGTAGGCATCACCTTGCTCATACTTCTTATGGTCTTTGCCATAAGAAACGACATAGTGAACTTCCTCTTGTAATTGCCGTTACTACGTCAACTGTTTTTCTTGTAACTTTGTACAGCCCATAATGCCATGAGAAGCCCAATGGCGAGTAGCGCATACACCTCGTGGGCAATGGTCGCAAAGTCGCCGCCGCGTATAAAGACGGTGCGTATGGCGTCAATAAAATAGTGCATGGGATTGATGTAAGTCGTCATGTACGCCCACGTAGGCATGGAGCGTGTGGGTGTGAAAAGGCCGGAGAGCAACATGATGCATACTACGAAGAACCACATAACCAGTATGGCTTGCTGCATCGTGTCGCTGTAATTTGAGACGACGAGACCAAAGGACGAGAAAAACACTGCCAGCAACATGGCCAGTATGTACACCAACAGCAGCGAGCCAGCTGGGGTGATGCCGTAGATGCCCCACGCTAACAGTAGGCATACCGTGACGACAAAAAGCGCCATGCCCCAGTATGGTATGAGCTTTGCTAAGATGAAAGTCCGTTTGGAGACGGGTGTGACATTAATCTGCTCAATGGTGCCGGCCTCCTTCTCACCCACGATGTTCAGCGTGGGCAGAAACCCTGTCAGCATCATCATCACGATGGCCAGAAGGGCGGGAATCATAAAGAGTTTATAGCTCTGATGTTTGTTGTAGAGTATGAGCGTCTCGGCTGTCGGTGTTGTCTTTGCCGACGGCACAGGTGTCTGTGTGGCCACAATCTGGCTCAGATATGCTGAACCCATGGCCCCCTTGGTACCGTTGACGGCGTTGGCGGCGATAAGATATTTTCCATTGCGTATCTCAAGGATAACATCAGCCTTGCCGTGCTCCACTTCTGCAAGAGCCGCCTCGTAGGTGGGCTGCTGACCTTTGAAGACGAAACAGTTTGAGGCTTCAAGCCTGTGGACCAGGCGTTGCGACTCTGTGTTTCGGTCCGTGTCTACAATGCAGACGCCTATGTTTTTTACCTCCATGTTCATCACCCACGGCATGACGCACATAATCACGATGGGGAATACGACGACCAGTTTGGGCAGAAAACCGTTGCGTCTTATCTGGAGAAGCTCCTTTCGTATGAGGTAATTTATCATTGTTGCATCTGTTTTGTTTTGTTACGAAAAATCATTCCAGGCGTTTTTTGAATTTAGCCAGTGCGACAGTTAGCAGCAAGGCTGTCATTATCGTAAGCACACTAACCTCGCGGCTCACTTCATGGATGCCCACGCCCATAATCATCAGCTTGCGCATGGCCTCTATATAGTAGCGTGGCGGTATAATCGTTGCCACACATTGGAGCACCTGCGGCATCGACTCCAAGGGAAAGAGCATGCCTGAAAGCATCACGACGGGCATGATAAGCACCATTGCCGAGAGCAGCAGGGCAGTCATTTGTGTCTGTGCGATATTAGATATGAGTAATCCCAGCGAGAGTGCCAGCGTGATGTAGATGATACTGACGATGATAATCCAAAACAAGGATCCTGCCAGTGGAACGCCCAACACGTGTCGGGCCATAAGCAGGATGGTGACAAGGATGCAGATGGCCATCACAAGATAGGGTACTGCTTTGGCGAGAATGACTGTCAGTGGACGGACGGGTGAGGCGAGCAGTACCTCCATAGTGCCTTTTTCTTTTTCTCGCACCACTGATATCGAGGTCATCATGGCACAAATGAGCATCAACAGCATGCCCATAATGGCAGGTACGAAATTGTAGGCCGACTTCATCTGCGGATTATATAACATTTTGGTATTAATCAGCGTCGTTGACGGATTCATGATAACCTGCTGCGCATAGTTTGTCCATTGTTGCGCCATGTTCGGGTCGGTTCCGTCGGTAACGATTTGTATGTTTTGATGTTGATGTGTAAAGACGATGGCGATGTCAGCCTGCTGCCGGCGAATCAGTTGTTCTGCATCACGGGTGGCTGGAACGGTGGCGGTTATCGTGAAGTATTCAGATGCGCTGAGTCGTTCAACGGCCAGCTGCGCTTGCGGCGAGAGGTACGGGGCGACTATTATCGTGCGTACGTTTTTTACGTCGTTGGTAATGGCGAAACCGAAAAGAAGCATCAGTACGACAGGCATGCCGAACAGGATGAGCATAGTCCGCTTGTCGCGCAAGATGTGACGTGTTTCCTTGATGACGAAAGAATAAAACTGTTTCATAATCCTACTGCTCACTTCTCTTAGCCTGTCTTGCCAAATAGGTAAACACATGGTTCATATCCGGTAGTTGGAACCGTTGCTTAAGTTCATTGGGTGTGCCGATAGCGGCAATTTTTCCGTCCACCATAATGGAGACGCGGTCGCAATACTCGGCTTCGTCCATATAGTGAGTAGTTACGAAAATGGTGATTCCGCGGGCTGCAGCATCATAGATAAGTTCCCAGAACTGTCGTCTTGTGGAAGGGTCAACGCCACCGGTAGGTTCGTCGAGAAACACCACGTCGGGTTCGTGAAATATGGAGACGGAGAATGCCAGTTTTTGCTTCCAGCCGAGAGGCAGTGAGGACACCAGGTCGTCCTTATGTTCTTCAAACTTCAGCCGCCGCAGCAACTCTTCACGTTTCGTCCTTATCTTTCTGTCATCCATTCCGTAGATACCGGCAAAGAGTTCTATGTTTTCGCTGACGGTCAAGTCTTCATACAGAGAGAACCGTTGCGACATATAACCAATGTGGCGTTTAATCTGTTCATACTCCGTACGGATGTCGTATCCTGCTACACGTCCAGTGCCGCTTGTCGGCTGGTTCAGCCCCGTCAGCATGTGCATCGCCGTAGTCTTGCCGGCACCGTTAGCTCCGAGAAATCCGAATATCTCTCCGCGCTTTACGGAGAAGGAGATGTCATCAACGGCGCGAAATGTGCCGAAGGCCTTGACCAAGTGTTCCACCTCTATGACGTTTTGTTCTGCCTGCCGCGAGGAGTCGGATGTCTCTTTATCTATCCCGGGAGGGTTAAACACATCTTTAAACTTTTCCAAAATAACTTCAGACGTGCCAATGCCACGAATCTTACCATAATCCAGGAATGCTACGCGCTCACATCGGCGCACTTCATCAAGGTAGGGTGTTGAGGCGACAATAGTAATATTGCGTTCCTTCAGCGAGAGAAGTGTCTCCCACAGTTCCATGCGGCTTACAGGGTCAACGCCGGTAGTCGGCTCATCCAAAAATAGTATGCTCGGTGAGTGTATCAGTGCGCAACAGAGGGCTAACTTCTGCTTCATGCCACCAGAAAGAGCCCCAGCCTTGCGGTCTTTGAACCGTTCTATCTGTGAGTAAATGGTGCGGACACTGTCGTAACCCGCTTCAACAGTCGTACCGTAGAGTGTAGCGAAAAAAATCAGGTTTTCCTCCACGGTCAGGTCTTCATAGAGTGAGAACCGTCCCGGCATATAGCCTATCCGCTGACGAATCTCTTTCATCTGTCGCACAGTGTCAAAGCCGTCAACGGACAGTGTTCCCTCATCAGGTAGCAGCAGTGTACATAGCATGCGGAACAGTGTAGACTTGCCGGCACCATCGGGACCTATCAGTCCGAACACTTCCCCTTTCCCTACGGAGAAGGAGACATCCTGCAATGCTTGTACCCGCCCGTAGCTTTTACTGATATGATTAACCTCTATGGCTTGCATGACTTTTGGCTATAGTTTCACTTCTCCATACATTCCGACTTTGACAACACCATCGTTCTTTATTTGAATCTTGACGGCATATACCAGGTCGGCACGTTCGTCATCCGTGAGAATTGTCTTAGGTGTGAATTCCGAGCGACTGGAGATCCACGTTACAATGCCGTCGTATTCCTTGTGTTTCCCGTTGCCGAAGTCTGCATAGGTCTTCACTTTTTGTCCTATCTTTATCTGCTGTAGCTGGCCGGAAGTGACGTAAGCACGCAGATACATGTTGGTGATATCGCCTAATTTAAACAATGGTTTGCCTGAAGTAACAAACTCGCCTTGTTCTACATATTTTTCAAGCACAGTACCCGAGACTGGTGCCGTGATATGGCATTTCTGCAGCTGGTCCTTTAACTGGTGTTTCAAGACATCGGCGGCAACTATCTGCTGATTGAGCGTGTTGGTGCTCGTCTTGAGTGAAGATATCTGAGCGTCAAGTTGACGCTGAAGCACTTGAACCTGATTCTTGGCATCATCCAGCATCTTACTCGGTGCTGCACCGTCGGCAACCAACTCCTGATAGCGTTGCTGCTCCGTCTTCGCTTTGGCCAACTGCTGGCGTGTTGCGGCAATCTGTTTTTCCACGTCCGGCTTTTGGCTTTGGAAAACGGTTTTCTGCGCTTCTGCCTGTTGCAATTTCAACCAGATCTGCATAGTGTCTGTCAAACCTACTTCTTGGCCAGAAGCGATGTTGTCGCCCTCATCTATGTTGAAAACCTGCAGTGTGCCACTTTGCTCGGCTGATACCGTCACCTCTGTGGCTTCAAATACGCCCGTGGCATCAAATTCCTTTTCGTTACTTTTGCAACATACCAGCAGTGCCAGTGTTGTTGCGAGTGCTATTATATTCTTCATGTCCGTGCAAGTCATATTATCTATAATTATAAATTAGTTGTTTGTCGTAAATTTGAGGTCATACATTTCCTTCAGCATCTTTATTTCGTGAATGGCCTGATCTACCCACGCATTGTTTTCAGCATTGATTTCCTTTAAGAGGTCATTTACGTCGGCGATGCCGTGAGCCAGTTTTGACTCGGCTGCCTGTCTGACTTTTGTCCTCAAAGAGATTATCTCTGCGTCATCGGCAGTAAGTCTGCGGAAGCATTCAATATTCTCTCTTTGCCGGATTTGTTCTATGTTGTTATTAAAGACGAATACACTGCGGTTGGTCTCGTTGATGTTGCGCTGCTGTTGTATTTTTGCTTTGTCATTCTTGTGTGTGTAGAGTGCTCCGATGTTCCATGTCAGGCGTGCTCCCACCATGCCATTCAATGACCATTGGCGGTGCATCATGTCCTCAAACATATTGTAGCCGGGGTATCCGTAGAATCCTTGCGCAAACACTGACAGTTGCGGCATTATGGCGGCATTTAAGGCTTTTTCCTGTGCGTCGGCCAACCGTAATCTGGCATTTATAGCCTCCAGTTCAGGACGCTGTCGAGTGGGCTGTGTTTCTGTGACTGGCACTGCGGGTTTGTCCACGGTCTTCACCTCTATTCCGCAAAATGCCGACAACATCTTCATCACCGCCTGCCGTTGAGCATCCAGTGTTATCGCCTGCTGTGCTACATTGAGCCGCTCGGCCTTTACACTCAGATAGTCACTCTCGGCAGCAGTCCCGCGCTCAAACATCGCCAGTAACTTCCGCTCATTGCTGCTTAGCAGTTTCTGCAGATTGCCGTTTAGTCGTATTTGTTCGTTGAGTAGCAATAATCCGAAGTACATTTCATTGACGCGTTGCCTCACTTGGTACATTGCGACATCTGTCTGTGCCTCCTCAACGGCTCCTTGCCTGCGTGTTATTTCTTTACGGTTGCTGATGGCACCGCCGTCAAAAATGGTTTGTCTGACATCTATGCCCACGCGATACTGGTCTTTCCTGAGTCCTCTCATGTTGATGCCTGCCTGCTGGTATAAGTTTTGCATTGATTCCGGAAAAGAAGTTACGTCGGTCTGCCATGTGACTTGTGCTTGTGCAGACACCTGCGGCAACCAGCCCTTTTGGATGTTTGCCACTGTCAGGTCGGTCGTCTTACTGATGAGGTCATATTGCCTTATCAACGGATAGTTCCGCTCTGCAGCCTGTTGACATTCCGTCAGTGTCTGCCCTCCTGATAGCAGGGGCATTATCAGGGCTGTCAGTGCAATAAATCTTTTCATGCCGTTCTATTTATATGTTTTCTGTTGCAAAGTTACAATTCCTTTATATATATTGTTATCCTTATTCAAGAGAAAATGTCCTTTTTGTACGATTTGAGGTGATAATGTCATTATGTGAGCGAATTTTATTATCTTTGTGTTGAATAATCGTTTAGTTTGCGTATTAATTCGATGCCTAAGAGTCTTGAACCTAAATTGATGACTCTGTCACGCATGAGGACTCTTTTTGAGTCCCATTCGGAAGAGTTGCGCGAGAGTGTTTTCTTCAATTCAGAACTTGCCGTCATACATGGCGCTTCCAGTGTGTTCCGGCTTATCATGCAACAGAATCCGCCATTCAGTATCAATGATTATCGCTTGGGGATTATTACCCAAGGTGAGTTTTGTGTCAACATCAATCTTGTGGAGAAGCACATCAAGGCCGGCAGTCTTGTATTTCTCGGACCCGGTACGGTCATTCATCCTGTTGATATATCCCCTGACCTTCAGGCCTATGGCTTCGGGCTCTCAAATGATTTTCCCATGCCATTCGCCCATGATGCCATGCCCAATGCCTTTAATGGGCAGGTGCGCGATTTTCAACTGTCAGTCGGCAAGGATGACATTGACACAGCGTTCCATATTTTTGAAACACTTTGGCACGTCGTCCGTCAGCCTATATACAATCGTCAGTTGGTAAGCGACTTGGTGGCAGCCCAGATGCATCACTACGACGCACTCTACCACCGGCATTTGGCGCATTTGCAAAAAAATCAGTCTCGCGAACAGACAATCTTTGACCGTTTTATCTACCTCGTCAATCTCTATGCGGTGCATCAGCATCAAATCGGATTTTACGCTTCTCACATGTGTCTGACCGAGCGCTATCTTGGCACGACAGTCCGCTGTGCAAGCGGTATCACGGCCAAAGAGTGGATAGATCGGGCTTTGATTATGCGTGCTCAGGTGGAACTCCGTCATACCGACAGGCCTGTTGCTCGTATCTCAGAAGATTTGTCTTTCCCAAATCCCTCTTTTTTCTGCAAGTTCTTCCATCGAATGACCGGACTCACTCCGCAAAAATTCCGTATGGATGGGTAAGGTGATTCCCGTCTTCCTATTACGATGCGCCTTGGCTGATATCATGATATCTGGTTCGTTCCAAAGGCTGGAATATAAATTCCAAGGGCTGGAATGTATATTCCATCGGATGGAACGGATGTTCCATAAGCTGGAATAGAAAACTTGTCGGGGCAAAGTAATTTTTTTCTCCTCGTAGGAGGTAACCTTGAGATGCTTCACTACAGGGCTGCAAGGCGCGTTATTGAAAAAAATAAAAATATTTAATCAGTGGGTACTTTTTTTTGAAATAATAACTATCTTTGCAGAAAATTGAAAAAACGATGAAAACGAAAAATTTATTTATTGCATTTTTTTGCTAGTGTCAGTGTCCTTAGTGCATGTAAATGCTCAAGTATGTGTGCAGATTGCTCCGGAAGATGCCGGTGAGTATAGTTTTGGCGGTTTGGCGAACAAGACAATTTATTATGATTCGGGTTTGATAGATGAGGTATGTATTTCTCTTATTCAGATCCGGCATGGACTGATAAACGTGGGGTAAGGCTCATTATATATCAATAGGTTTTACAATAAATTTTTTCTATATTTCGGATGTTGATGAAATTTATATTGTCAGTTGTTTGTGTGGCGTGCACTTTCAGTGGTGCTTACGCATGGGACTTCAAGCGTTATAACGAACATGGTGATATGATTTTCTATAATATCATTGACGAAAACTCATGCGAGGTGACTTCGGGAGACGACGACCCGGAGTATCACTATTTTGGGTCAGTAACAATACCCGAATATGTGATTTCAGACTACGCCGAATCGGAACCTGTAATGCTGCAGGTAGTAGGGATAGGTGCATACGCATTTTTTAAGCAGGAATTTCTCAATGAAATCATACTTCCACAGAGTATTTTCTATATTGGCGATTTTGCTTTTGCAGGTACAGACTTGTATGGCATAGAGTTGCCTCATGGACTGTACTCTATCGGCCGCAAGTGCTTTGCGGGTGTCAGGATAAGAACATCGGATGACATTGTCAAGCCGTATTTGCCCTATCTGATTATTCCGAATACAGTGGGGCAAATAGACGAGGGTGCTTTCTCAAATGCGGACATAGACATACTGGAATTTGAGAAGGAAAATACACATCTGACGGAGATACCCAGGCAGGCTTTCAAGAACTCCTCCGTCAGGGTGCTCTACATCAAATCAAAAATAAGGAGAATATGTGAGGAGGCTTTCTCAGACTGTAAGGAACTCTCTGGTATCCATATGAATGACGGCGTTCAGATTATTGAAGATAAAGCATTCTACGGCCATGCAAAGATGAAGCAGCTTGAACTGCCGTCTACGATTACAGATATAGGCGAAGACGCTTTTACGACAGGCTTCTCCTTGGGGATAGATGTCTTGTACGTCAATGCCACCCGTCCGCCTTATTGCGTGGCGAAGGAATCATTGGGTCCGACAATAGTGGACAGGCAGGGTACATATCGCTATCAGATAACAAATACGAAACTCGTGGTGCCTGTCAATTCAACCAACATCTATAGGACAACATATCCCTGGGACAGGTTTCCAGAGACCTCTGTATCCGGACGCAACACGGCAGGTGTGAGTGTGCCGACAGTCTCCAGGGACGATGATGCGGAAAGCATCTTCTCTGTGGACGGCAGCCGCAGAAGTGTTCTTCAGAAGGGCGTGAACATTATCCGTCACAAGGACGGCACGGTCAGAAAAGTTTATCGCAAGTAAAAATAGGATTATATGATGAAAATGCGCAGAGTTGTGAGCCTCA
>CACXEH010000069.1 GCA_902766625.1 uncultured Bacteroidales bacterium
CCGCCAGGTGGGATACGTACAATTACGCGTATGTCTGATACTATTATTTATGAATACATTATTATATTATGTCGGAATCGGCTGAAAAACCTCCTGAAAACAGGTTGACAGATACCCTTTCTTTTATCAAAAACATAGCCGGCCATCCGGGTTGTTATCCCGAATGGCTGGCTATAATCGTCATGGTCGCGCTACATGGTCTGCCTGCGGACCACCGCTACAGCGGCAAAATGCTCCTGTTATGCCTCCCAGCCTAATGCACTTGCACCAAGCACGGCTGCTCCTGCACCATCAAGGGTAGACACAAGCAGTTTGGCCTTGCCTTTGAATATAGGCAGCACCTGTCGGTTGTATGCTTCCTCGATAGGTTTCATAATCAGTTCACCTGCTTTTGTCAGTCCGCCAAAGAAGACAAACGCTTCCGGACTGGAGAAAGCGGCAAAATCGGCACATGCCTCGCCGAGCATTTTTCCAGTGAAGTCAAACACCTCTTTGGCCAGTTCGTCGCCTTTGCCGGCGGCGATGGCAACATCCAGGGAAGTTATCTCCTCGGCCTTCATCTCGCGCAAGAGGCTCGGCCTGTCAGTCGTCTCAAGCAACTCTCTCGCACTGCGGGCTACGCCAGTCGCTGAGCAGTAGGCCTCCAGACAACCCTTGCGGCCACATCCGCAGAGTCTGCCTTTGGAGCTGCGGTCCATAATGACATGGCCCAGCTCTCCGGCAAATCCGTCACAGCCATAAACAACCTGGCCGTTAATGACTATACCGCTGCCGACACCCGTACCGAGGGTAATCATAATGAAATTTTTCATTCCCTTTGCCACGCCGTAAGTCATTTCGCCCATGGCAGCGGCGTTGGCATCGTTGGTCAGGGCAACAGGTATGCCCAGCTTCTCAGAAAACATCTTCGCCAATGGAACAGAGCCTTTCCAAGCCAGATTTGCGGCGCTTTCTATCGTCCCAGTATAATAACAGCCATTAGGGGCACCGATGCCCATACCCTGTATTTTGTCAATACCGCCGACCTCTTCAATAATCGGCTCCAGCGCGGTGCATCCGGCTTCCACAAAATCTTCTACCACGGGGTAGGCTTGGGTTTTTATTGCCGTAGTGGCAATAATGTTACCTCTGGCGTCAACAATGCCGAAAACTGCATTCGTACCACCGAGGTCAAGACCAATAACATAAGGTTTTATTTTATCCATATCTGTAAATAATTAAAAGTGATTGCAAACATCTCATCACAAAGATACAAATATTTCGGTTTCAGAAGCACTTTCTCGTATTTTGTTTAATAAAAAAAAGCAATACATCACGATATTTCATAAAAAAGTGGCAACTTTGTATTTTGAAATATGTTAGGAATAGAACCAGTCACAACGTTTGAGCTTGCCTATAAGGGACTTATCATCGGTATCATCGCATCTGCCCCTACAGGTCCCATTGGCATACTCGGCATCCAGCGCATACTCAAGAAAGGACCTAAATATGGTTTGGTTACTGGTGCGGGAGCTGTCATCAGCGACCTGATCTACGGTCTCATTACAGCTCTGGGCATGTCGTTTGTCATGGACTTTATGACAAACAAGACCAATATCTTCTGGATGGAAATTATAGGCAGTGCGATGCTTTTCGTTTTCGGGTTATACATGTTCCGCAGCAATCCTGACAAATATTTCCTTCCCGAAGCATCCAAACTGAGCAAAGGCAATTACGTGAACAACTTCTTCACGTCCCTGTTTCTGACATTATCCAACCCGCTCATCATTTTTCTTTTCATAGCCCTTTTCGCACGTTTCGCTTTCATCGTCCCCGACCAGCCCATACCGCAAGTCATCGGCTTCATCACCATGACAATAGGAGCGGCTTCGTGGTGGATTGTCCTTACGTATGGCGTGGACAAAATCAGGAAGACATTTAATGTAAAATACGTACGCATACTAAACCTGACCGTCGGAGGCATCGTCATCCTTGCCTCACTATTCGGATTCGTCTTTACACTCATGGGAAAACTCTAAGTCTTGAAAAACAATGTTCATATCACAGAAACTTCGCAAGGAAAACATCGCAGAATACCTTCTGTATATGTGGCAGATAGAAGATCTGCTGCGGGCCTGCAACATGGATATTGATATCGTCAGGGAAAAATACCTCTCACGCTTTTCCGAACTCAGCCCCACGCAGCAAAAAGAACAGGAGCAATGGTACAGCGACCTCATCGACATGATGAGAAGCGAGCACATCGTACAAAGCGGACACCTTCAAATCAACAGGAACATCATTCTCAACCTTCGCGAACTCCACAACAGCCTTATCTCAAGCGACAAATTCCCTTATTTCAAAGCCACTTATTACAACGCGCTGCCCGTGATTGTGGAACTGAGGAAAAAGAGCGGTGTTGAGAGCGTTGAAGAGATAGAGACTTGCTTCAATCTGCTCTACGGCGTCATGCTCCTACGCATGCAGGGAAAGGAAATCACCAAAGAGACAGAAGACGGACTGAAACCTGTTTCATCGTACATCAGCATGCTGGCAGGGTATTTCCTGAAAAACGAAGAAACGCCTCTCGTGTTTGACTAAACCAAAATTGTTACATATATTTAAAATGCACTCAATATAATTATTAGCATCATGAATGAAATAGAGCGAAGACGAACATTTGCCATTGTTTCTCATCCTGATGCAGGAAAGACCACACTCACCGAAAAGTTTCTGCTTTTTGGCGGACAGATTCAGGTTGCCGGTGCCGTAAAGAACAACAAAATCAGGAAGACGGCAACAAGCGACTGGATGGAAATAGAAAAACAACGTGGTATCTCCGTCACGACTTCTGTCATGGAGTTTGACTACAAAGACTACAAAGTCAACATTCTTGACACTCCTGGTCACCAAGATTTTGCAGAAGACACATTCCGTACACTCACCGCCGTTGACAGCGTTATTATTGTTATTGACGGCGCTAAAGGCGTTGAGACGCAAACACGCAAGCTCATGAATGTATGCAGAATGCGCAAGACACCCGTTATTGTCTTTGTCAACAAGATGGACCGTGAAGGGCGTGACCCTTTTGACCTTCTTGACGAAATAGAGCAGGAACTGCAAATAAAAGTGCGCCCTCTCAGTTGGCCCATCAACCAAGGAGCACACTTCAAAGGCGTCTACAACATTTACGAAAACAATCTCAACCTTTTCACGGCTAACAAACAAAAAATTACTGAAAAAGTTGAAGTGGACATCCATACATCCGATTTAGATGACAAAGTAGGCGAGCGCGATGCACAGAAACTGCGCGAAGACATTGAACTTATCAGCGAGGTTTACCCCGCTTTCGATATTGACACATATCGCTCTGCAGAAGTCGCCCCCGTGTTCTTTGGTTCCGCACTGAACAACTTTGGCGTCAAGGAACTGCTGGATTGTTTTGTGCAAATAGCACCGCCGCCCCAGTCCATTGATGCCGAAGAACGCACCGTCACACCGCAGGAAAACAAATTCTCCGGCTTCATTTTCAAAATAACAGCGAACATCGATCCCAACCATCGTTCATGCATCGCATTCTGCAAGATATGCAGTGGACAATTTCAACGCAACACGCCATACTACCATGTCAGACTGGGAAAGACGATGCGTTTCTCCTCTCCCACCCAATTCATGGCACAGCGAAAAAGCACCATTGATACCGCATACCCTGGCGACATCGTGGGATTGCCGGACAACGAAATCTTCAAAATCGGCGATACACTGACGGAAGGAGAAATCCTGCATTACAAAGGACTTCCGAGTTTCTCTCCTGAAATGTTCAAGTATATCGAGAACGCTGACCCCATGAAGTCCAAACAACTCAACAAAGGCATTGAGCAACTTATGAACGAAGGCGTGGCGCAATTGTTTGTCAACCAATTTAACAACAGGAAAATCATCGGTACAGTCGGACAGCTTCAATTTGAAGTCATCCAATACCGTCTTGAAAACGAATACAACGCCAAATGCCGCTGGGAAGCAGCCAACCTCTACAAAGCATGCTGGATTGAAAGCGATGACGATGCAGAACTGGAAGAGTTCAAGAAACGCAAATTCCAGTATATGGCCAAAGACCGCGAGGGACGTGACGTCTTCCTTGCAGACAGCGGTTACATCCTTCAAATGGCGCAACAGGACTTTAAGCACATCAGGTTCCACTTTACAAGCGAATTCTAATCAGATATGAACAACGTTAACGACCCGGATATAAACGATACGAAACACTGTTTCCGCTTGCCTGATGAAGCATTGACAGACATCCGAAACGCTGTTGAGACAATGCGCAAAGGCGGTGTCATACTCTACCCTACAGATACAATCTGGGGACTTGGCTGTGATGCCACCAACGCTGAAGCCGTAAAACGGATTTACGACATCAAACAACGCTCCGACAGTAAAGCGCTTATCGTCCTCGTTGACTCTGAAGTCAAAGTGCAATTCTACGTTAAGGAGGTCCCCGATGTAGCTTGGGACATTATCGAGATGAGCAACAAGCCGACCACCATCATCTATGACGGGGCACGCAACTTGGCGGAAAACTTATTAGCGGACGATGGCAGCGTAGGTTTACGCGTCACTAACGAAGCTTTCAGCAAACAGCTATGCTCCCGTTTCAAAAGAGCCATAGTGTCTACCTCCGCAAATATCAGCGGACAACCCGCACCGCATAATTTCAAAGAAATCTCTGAAGACATTTTAAGTCAAGTTGACTATATCGTCAAATACCGTCAGGATGACACGACCAGCTTCACTGCATCAACCATCATCAAGCTGGGAGCGCATAATGACGTAAAAATCATACGCCAATGAGAGGCAGTACCGTACATTCCAAAGAAGGTGGTTTCCACAAACACGCAGAATGGTTGCACAACCATTTGAGCGACAGGAAGCTCTTGTTTCTGCTCAGTTTTTTTGTCGGCGTATTCACGGCACTGGCGGCATATATACTGAAATGGCTTATTGAGGAAATCAGCAATTTTCTTTTTGATGATTTTGATGTGGATAACACCCATTGGCTCTTGCTGGTATTCCCTGTCATCGGCATTTTGATTACAT
The DNA here is from genome assembly GCA_902766625.1 of uncultured Bacteroidales bacterium. Taxonomy (GTDB): domain Bacteria; phylum Bacteroidota; class Bacteroidia; order Bacteroidales; family Bacteroidaceae; genus UBA6382. Next base: position 5,077 of record CACXEH010000069.1, read on the forward strand.
CACTTTTCATTAAATATGTTGTCCGCGATGACATTGGTCACGGTGTCACAAAGATTCTCTTTGCCATCTCCAGACGTCAAGGCCGCATCAAGTCACACAACTGCTGGTCAAGCATCATTGCCAGTTCCATCACGATTGGGTTCGGCGGATCTGTCGGGGCGGAGTCTCCTATAGTGCTGACAGGTTCCGCCATTGGTTCCTCATTAGGGAAAATATTTCATGTGGACCAAAAGACGTTGATGATTCTCATTGGCTGCGGTGCGGCAGGAGCCATCGCCGGTGTATTCAAGGCACCATTCGCAGGACTACTGTTCACTCTGGAAGTACTTATGCTGGACCTGACGATGTCATCACTTTTGCCTTTGCTTATTTCATGCATCACTGCAAGTCTGCTGACAAACGCCATGAGTGGTTCCGCCGTACTTTTCACTTATCAACCCACTATCTACACTATTGAAAGAGTTCCTTCCACTATATTTTTAGGTATTTTCTGCGGTGTGCTATCGCTCTATTTCACCAAGGCGACAAACTATATGGAAGACGTTTTTAAGCGCATTGGCAATATGTACACCAAGTTTATTGCCGGAGGCATAATCTTAAGTATGCTTATCTTCCTGTTCCCACCCCTCTACGGTGAAGGATACGATGCCATCAACATCATTCTCAACGGCAATCCGGCAGACCTGCTCAACAACTCCATCTTTGAAAACAAGAGCCAAATGCTCATTCCGATGTTAGGGCTCATTATGCTTACAAAAGTATTTGCCACCACTGCGACAACAAGCGCAGGCGGATGTGGCGGACTCTTTGCTCCTTCTCTGTTTCTGGGATGTGTCAGCGGTTTCGTCTTTGCCAATCTATGGAACAATGCCGGCATATTGTCTCAGGTGTCACCGCAAAACTACGCCTTATTGGGCATGGCTGGCGTAATGACAGGTATTATGCACTCACCGCTAACCAGTGTGTTCCTAATTGCTGAACTGACAGGAGGATACAACATGCTCGTGCCACTGCTCATTATTACGGTCAGTTCTTACCTGACTATCTACACTTTTGAGCCTCACAGCATTTACGCCCGCCGCTTGGCGCAGAAAGGCGAACTCATCACCCATCACAAGGACCATGCCATACTGACACTCATGACACTGGAGCCTTTCATCAACAAGAACTGCCCCCGAATCGCACCAGATGAGAAACTCAGCAAGCTCGTCACTTATTTCGCTAGAGAAAAAGCCGATGTATTTGCAGTCGTTGATGGCCTGGGGACGTTGCGTGGCATTATCAACTTAGCAAACATCCGAAAAGTCATCTTCCGCCAAGAGCTGTACCATGTGCTCACCACGACACAACTCATGGAGGAGCCTCAAGGTGTGGTCTATATAGACGAACCCATGACCACTGTCATGGAGCGCTTTGAAAAAACAGAGGCCAGTGTCCTTCCCGTACTTGACCAAAGCAACAAATTTGTTGGTTTTATTTATAAAACTCAGCTGTATAGTGCATACCGCCAAATGCTGGTAGATTTATCTGAAGACTAAAAACACACTTATGGACAAAAAAGATTTAAGAATTGTGTATCTTGGTACACCTGATTTTGCTGTAGAAAGCTTGCGGCGTCTTGTTGAGAACGGCTATAATGTCGTCGGAGTCGTCACCATGCCAGACAAACCTATCGGGCGGCACCAGAACCACCTGTGCCCCAGTCCTGTAAAAATCTATGCAGAGTCTGTCGGACTCCCTGTCCTGCAGCCAGAGAAACTTAAATCAGAAGACTTCATCGCCCGACTGCGCGAATGGCGCGCAGACTTGCAGATTGTCGTTGCTTTCCGCATGCTCCCGGAAATCGTATGGAACATGCCCCGTTATGGAACGTTTAACCTGCACGCCTCACTCCTTCCTCAATATCGTGGTGCTGCTCCTATTAACTGGGCCATCATCAATGGTGAGCAGGAAACAGGTATCACTACCTTCTTCCTGACACACGACATCGACGTCGGCGACATTATTGACCAAGTGCGTATACCCATTGAAAAGGACGATACGTTTGGTGACATTCATGACAAACTGATGGTCTTAGGCGGTAATCTGGTATTGAAGACCGTAGACAACCTTCTAAGTGGCACCATCACCACGCAGCCACAAGATGCACTTGTCACAGATGCACAACAACTTAAACCTGCTCCGAAAATCTTCCGTGAAACATGTTGCATCAACTGGAATCAAGACGTCGTCTCTATCCACAATTTCATTCGCGGACTTTCTCCTGCTCCAACTGCATGGACCATCATGCGCAAGGAAGACGGTCAGGAAGAAATGGTTAAAATATTCAAGGCAACCTATTCCTTGACAGAGACCGGCATGCAAGCCGGCGCAATAGTCTGCGACAGAAAAAACCGCCTGTGCATCGCAGCGCAAAACGGTTTCATTGAAGTATCAGAACTCCAGCTTGCCGGCAAGAAGAGAATGCTTGTCACTGATTTTCTGAGAGGATTCAAGTATTCCGGCACTGAAAAAATGATACAGCCCGCCGGCACAAACTAATCCGCATTTAGCCTTTACCGCAAAGCGCATCAGGAGGAAAAAGTCACACTTTTCACCCGAAGAGTTTTCTGTTCCATCCTTTGGAACATACGTTCTATCCCATGGAATTTACATTCCATGGAACGGAACATAAATTCCATCCTTCGGAATAGAAAAAGTATCGGGATAATCACGCCATTATCCGTGTGCAACAATCTTTTATTCCACAGGATATCCCTGAAATCTACGAATTAATACAGTTTTTGATTAGCGAAGCGGATATACGCTTCCCAATCGAAATCGGTAACGTCGTGCTTCCCTGAACGCATGTGATAACCCATGTTGCCATGCCAGACATACTCACCGACTGCCGGGAATTGAGCATCAGCGAATGTCTCCAGTCCATATAGCGCATACACTTTGCCGGCCTCTTTCAGTGACAGGAACTCACCTCGCGGATCTGCCCAGCGATCTTCTTCGGCACTTGCGACATAGAGCGGACGCGGAGCTATCATGGCCAGCAACTCATGTTGGTCGAAGGGCAGTTCGTTTACCCTGTTGGCATAAGTAAAATATGTGTTGCAGAACCACCGAGGGAAGTTTTTTGTAATAGCAGGCACAGTCTCACCAAAATTACGGCGGGACAAAGCGGCGCCACAACATCCCGAATTATTGCTGACAACCATTGCGAAACGCTTGTCTTGGGCACCTGCCCACAAGGCTGTCTTACCCAGACGCGAGTGACCCATCACGATACAGCGTTTCTTATCTATATTCTTCAGCGTCAACAGGTAATCCAATACTCTGGAGCACCCCCAAGCCCACGCACTGATGGATTTTCCCGTATGTGGCTTGAAATCTGCATCCGTGTTAATGCCAAAGACTGGCATGATGCCTTCCTGAATATGTTTCTCCTCGTCATAAAAAAGGTCGAAGTAATGGAATGTCGCCACAGCGTAACCGGCGTTTAATATTTTTTCGTATGCCCAGCGTGATTTTTGTTCTCCACGCTCATATTTACTGTATTGAGATTTTATTACTGTCAAGTCTTCAGTAGTGCTCTGATTGCCATGAAAATTAGGCGATACAAAGACAGGGCATTTCTTTTTGCCCTTCGGCATATAAACAAGCAGCAGCATCGTGCGGTTCACGCCATTGTTTGAGAACGTAAACTGTACCTGCCGCCTTACAGCCTTGCCACCCATTGCGTCATCAGACTCCTCCAAGACTTTCCAAGCCGTTTTTACCGGCACATCAGGCAGTGTACCATATTCCACATCCGCCAGCAATTTCATAATCTCAGGACGACGCACCTTTTCCCACATCTTACGGTTGTCCACCTTGTTGCCGTCATGTGTCAGCAATGCGTCCGGCAAAGTGTATTGACCGACCTTTGCCTCATCATAATTGGCCCTCTGGGCGTGAGTGATGCCGCTTATCAAACACCACAATATCAGAATACATATTTTCTTCATATCTGTTCCTCTTGAATTACACAAAACAAATATACTTATTTTTCTATTCAGCACAACAACTTACCGGACAATTATTTCATGGGGACGAAACAATTGTGTTAATTTCTCCTGTTGCCACCTGTTCTTCGCAGTAATATACAACATCTCCACTGCCAACGGTTTGTCCACTGTCTTTTTATCCCACTCGTCATCACTGACCAAGACATACCGTTTACCATTAAAGGTCACTATCCCTCTCTGGCTATGGATATGCGGACCTGCATAATCTTTAGTAAAAACCCGAGGCTCATCAATCTGATAACTACCCCAGAACGTCTTAGCGACAGCACAGACGCGGTTATATTGTGTACTGTCAGCCATCCACAAGGCAGACTCACCTTCAGAGGCGATGAAATGTACCGCGGGACATGACGGGATGTCGTAACAAATCACCTGGTTAGATATCTTGCCCGGACGGTGCTGATAAATGATACTCCCCGCCAACAGTGCAAAGACTATCATTATCTCCGCAACGGCATTGCGACTGCGGCGATACCATAACATCACACACGATATAGTCAAACAATAACACAACACGACTGTTACCCATGAAGGATATGCCTCAACAAAAGAGAGCGGCAGCGCATCTATTTTTTCCAAGTACGCCAGCATCCATCGCGCTATGTGCATCATTGCATGGCACAACCATTGAGACACCAGCGGAACGGATGACAGGACAAACAAGCACAGCGAGCCTCCCAAAAGAAGATACGAACAAGGTATGACAATCACATTGCTCAGCAGAAATGTCAGCGGGACAATGTGAAAACTATATGCTACCAAGGGGGCTGTCGCTATCTGGGCCGCAACTGCAACGTAAACAAAATCAGCCGTCCACGCCCACCGCCTGTCCTGCGGACGGATTGAAGCATACATCGGCTGAAAGAACAAAATAGCGAAAACAGACAGAAAGGACAATTGAAAACTTATGTCCATCAATGCCATCGGTTGAAAAAACAGTATAACCAATGCGGCAATAGCCAAATGATTGATCGGAATTCCCTGTACATTCCGCAGGTAAAACAACAATGCCAACGTGTACATTATCGCAGCGCGCACCAATGACACGCTCAACCCCGTCATCCAAGCAAAGAGCCATATAAACATTATACATGCCGCCACGACACCTTTGCGGGTTGAAGACTTCCGCATGAAGGGACGAAGCAAGAACAGCAACACGGAAACCAAAATGCCTAAATGCAGACCCGACAATGCCAGCACATGACTGGCGCCTGTCTCTGAAAACAAAGTCCTGATGTCGCGTGTCAAACTATATTTATCTCCCAAAGTTAATGCCGCGACAACAGCATACTCCCTTGACGTCCTGTCAATAGACGCATAGCGACTCAGCAAGGCCTGACGGCTTTTTTGTGCCTGAATGTTTATACGTTGCCACCAAGATAGGCGCTGATACAATTGACGATGAGCCTCAGCAGAACATTTCCTGACATTGGTTCCCACATAGACAGTCCCCGATACGCCTTTGCGATGCAGCCACGAGGCATAGTCAAACGACA
>CACXEH010000070.1 GCA_902766625.1 uncultured Bacteroidales bacterium
AAGCGCAGCCGTTGCAGGCAGATAATGTCTCAATGTGCCAATGAGAAAATCAAGAAACAGAAAACGTGCATAGAGATAGTGGGGTAGATGCAAACATTTGATTAATAGCCTATTACGCGCGGCTGATGACACCTGGAGAGAAAAAGAGCCATTAATTTTTTTTGTAAAAAATTTGGTCATATAAAAAAAAATGTGTTCCTTTGCTGTCAAATTAACAAATAAACACTAAAACAAAAGAGCCTATCGTAGCATCATTACTCTATAAACATTAATTAAATAAAGTAATGGGATTTCACAATCATTTAACCGACGACGAGTTGGTTAAGATGTATGCGAATGGTGACAATGAGGCTTTCGATTCTTTGCTGAATCGTTATAAATCAAAGTTATATTCATATATTTTGTATACCGTACACGACGAGGATACGGCAAATGACATATTTCAGGAAACTTTTGTCAAAGTCATCTTGAGTATACAGTCTAAGCACTACGCTCCATCCGGAAAATTTTATGCGTGGATTACACGCATAGCCCATAATATGATTATGGATTTTTACCGTCAGAAAAATAACGAAAATATGGTTTCTGACGATGCGGAAAACGGTCAGATACTTAACAATGAGCGGCTGAGTGATCCAAGCTATGAGATGCAGCAAGTTTATGAGCAGAGTCTGTCAGACGTAGTCGTTCTGTACAAGATGCTGCCCAAAGCCCAGAGCGAGATTGTGTTCATGAGATTCTATCAAGACATGAGCTTTAAGGAAATCGCAGAAGAACTGGGCATTAGCATAAACACGGCTTTGGGCAGGATGCGTTATGCCATCATCAACATGAAACGCATTGCAGCGGAAAAAAATATTTCGTTTGAAATGAAATAAACAGGCAAATATGGCGTTATAATTAAAACAATTATAACCCATTTGCCCATGAATGATTCTACACTTGAAATTTCTCCGAGAGAGGAGACTCTTATTTACTTGAAAATGTTGGCGAGGCAGATGCAAACCGCAAATATGCCGACAGCTTAAAAAAAGAAAATGTGCTATTCAACCCAATAGCACATTTTTTTATAACTTTGTAAAAAATCATTTTCTATGGCTGAAAAATCAAGGAGAGCGTTTTTAAAAGAGGGCGTCGCAGCATTGGCTGCCGCCACTTTTGTGCCCAAAGTAGTCTATGCTAAAGGTCAGACAGAAGCTGATAAACACAGTTTTTCTGTCACGCCGGCAGGAAACTACGATGTTATTGTCTGTGGTGGTGGTCCTGCGGGGTTCATAGCGGCAACAGCGGCTGCACGGCAAGGGGCAAAGACGGCCCTCATTGAGAAATATGGATTCCTGGGCGGAATGGCGACTGCCGGCTTTGTGACTCCCCTGAGTGTATTTGCCTTTAAGGGAGATTTGGTTATCGGAGGTATACCCTGGGATTTCGTCAAACGGCTCGAGGCAATGGGCGGAGCGTTCATAGAATGGCCCAAAGCCAATGTGGATTTTGATGTTGAGTTATACAAACTCTGTGCGCAGAGAATGGTGCTGGAAAATGGAGTCAGCATGCTGATGCACACTTCTCTCATTGGATGTGAGATGGACGGCAAGCGTATCCGTAAAGTATTTGTGGAAAACAAGAACGGCATCGAAGCCCTTACGGCCAAGGTCTTCATTGATACGACGGGCGACGGTGACTTGGCGCATATGGCAGGCGTCCCGATGCAAAAGAATCCGGACGGCGAGCTTCAACCTGCTTCATTCTGTTTTATCCTGTCAGACGTGGACACTGAAAGCGACCTCCTGAAGAAATGTATGTATCATAATGGTATCAACGGACCGAGCCAGTGTCGCCCCGTGCGGGAGAAACTCATGAAACTCAAAGAGGCGGGAGAAGACATTCCCGATTTCGGCGGACCGTGGTTCAACAATGTACTTCATAAGGGCAGCGTGGCAGTCAATATCACGCGTATTGCCACAAACTCATGCGACAACAGGGATTTCACCCGAGCAGAGTGCCAGTTGAGAGAAGACATTTTCAAGTTTACTGATTTATTGAAGAAAAATTTCAAGGAATTTAAGGATTGCTATGTATCCGCATGTGCCCCTCAGGCTGGCATACGCGAGTCCAGAAGGATTGTAGGTGTCCATACTGTAACAGCGGAGGAATATGTCAACGCTTATCATTATGAAGACAGCATATCCAGGGGCATTCATCCAATAGACATCCATGCAAGCAAGGGTACCAGCCAGACAAGGATTGACCTTAAGCAGCCTGCCTATGTGCCATATCGTGCGCTCATAGCAGCAGACTTCCCTAATCTGTTGGTGGCTGGAAGATGTATATCTACAGACCGTCAGGCACTTGCTTCATTGCGTGTGCAAGGTTCGTGTATGGGGACAGGACAGGCGGCCGGAGCTGCCGCCGCTATGAGTGTGCAGTCGGGCAAGGCTGTACAGAACATTAATACAGACGCCCTTGTCTCCATACTCAAGAAATGGGGAGCGGTGCTGTAATCACTAAACTAACAAATGAAAAAGTAACCATATGAAACGTATTTTTTTTGCTGTTGCTCTGCTGTTTTCTGTAACAACATGCTGGTCAAAAAACAATGTAAGTGACAATGGGCAATTCACCATCTCTAACAACCGGATGAGTGTCACCGTCACGAAGCAAGGTATGCTTAAGGAGCTTATCAATGTGGGAACAGGTCAGAATTATGCGTCAGAGGATTATATGTGGAGATTGTACTATGATTCTCCTGAACAAAAAGAAATAGAAATAACCGGTGACAAACAAGAAGTCTCTGTGTCCAAAACAACAAACGGAATATTACTTGATTATCCTCAGCTGAGAGGTCCTTTCGGCGTGTTGAAGGCACACTTGCAACTGACAATAACCCTGGAGGAAGACAAAGTCCGTTTTTCCAGCAAAATGACAAATGGTGCCGAACATACTGTCATAAGAGAATTGCAATATCCATTGGTGCGCAACATTCAGTTGCCGGGAAATTACAAACTGATTACAGCACAGGCAGGTGGGAAAATATATGATGATGTCCGTCAGCACATCATCACGAATGGATTTATGGACAAGCCCTATAAACGGCCTGACCAGGTATTTCATCAATTGAACCTGAAGTATCCTTCAGGGGTATCAATGAATTGCTTCTTGCTTGCAGGAGAAAAACAAGGTATTTATTTTGGTTCACATGATAATCTGTTTCAAGACACATGGCACGGATTGAGACTCTATCGTGACAAAGACCGTAAATATACAGTTTTGGAGAGCGGACTCTACAAATATCCCAATTGCTTCAGCGGAGAGACATGGTCTAACAATGCCAATGTCATTGCGCCATATAGCGGGACATGGCACACGGCAGCACAGATTTATCGCAAGTGGGCTGAAACATGGTTTGACCATAGGGAAACACCGGAATGGGTGAAACTTATGCCCTCTTGGCAGAGAATTATTTTTAAACATCAATATGGCGAATACCTCTTTCATTATCCAGACCTTTATGGTGTAATGAAAGAGGCTGGACATTCTGTCGGTTGCAATGCGGTGCTGGCTTTCGGATGGTGGGAAGAAGGCATGGATCATGGTAATCCTGACTATTCACCCGACAGAAGCCAGGGTGGTGACGAAGGTTGGGCGGCCGCTATCAGAGAGTTCAAAAAAGATGGTGACAAACTTCTGATGTATTATAACGGTAAACTTATTGACAGGGAAAGTAAGTTTTATAAATATGGCGAAGGCAAACATGTTTGCTATCACGATAACACCGGTGCGGAAAGAATCGAGCAATACAGATTCACGAACTATGGCACATGGCTCGGAGAATACGATGCACGTTCGTTTGTCGTGGCAAATACGACGCATCCTGCCTGGCGGCAAAAACTCATAGAAATGGCTGACCGTGCATATCGTTGCGGTGCGAATTCCGTATTCTATGACCAACTGGGTTATGGCGAGAGTATGAACACAGACTGGGATCTTACCAAAGAATACCCGGTACCAAATCTTAGAGTGTTGTATGATAAGGGACAAACATTAAAATATATACGTGCACATATTCAAAAACTTGACCCGGACTTCGCATTGGGAACAGAGTGGTTATGCGATTATACAGCCCAATATTGTGACTATATTCATATGTATCCTGAAAATTCCGGTTATGACTCTTTTCAAGAATTCTTCCGTTATACTTTTCCTGAAATTATCTTCACTGACCGCGGTCTTAGGGATGACACAGATGTGGAGCGCCGTGTAAATCTCAATATCCTTAAAGGAATAAGAAATGATATTGAAATATACAGATGCCGTGATTTAATTACTGATACGCCAACATATCAAGCATATCTGGCAAAGGTGAATGCCATTAAAAACAAATATGCGAGAGTGCTCTTAGCGGGGCGGTTCAACGATATTTTTGGTTTTTCTGTCTCTTCCCCGGAAGTTAAGGCGAAGAGTTTTCTTTCGGACAATCAAATGGCGATTGTCATGACCAATGACTTGAAAGACTCAAAACAAATTACAGCAACAATAGAAGTTCCTGGTTACCATTTCAAGGAATCCGCAACTACAGGTAAGGCTAAAGTCGCTGCTGATGGGAAAAAGGTCGTGTTAGGCAAATATGACCTTGCAGTTTTGATTTATGAAAAAAACTAAAGATAGTTTCTGTTGCTGAAGTACGGAAATGGAAGGGCAAAGCGTAGTAGGAAAAGGTTTGTGTATCAGAATAGGTACTTATAACCTCAGACTCTCTTCACGGGATAGCGGAGAAAATAAATGGGAATTGCGTCGTCCACGTATTGTGCAATCTATCAAAGACAACAATTTTGATGTGTTTGGCGTACAAGAATGTGATTCGCAACTTCAATGCTGTCTGGAGGAGGACCTTGGGAAAGACTATGTCTTTTCGTTCTTTAGTCCATATAGCAAGAATGGTAACGGAGATAAAGCTAATGGCATTGTTGTCAAAAAAAATATATTTGAGATCTCCGATTGGCATTTTTTCTGGGCGGCAGACAATCCCGAGATTATGTCTTCAGGTGATACAGGAAAACGTGCGAGTTATAATCGGGGAGGATGTTGTGCAGTTATCACGCACAAAGCCACAGGTGTCCGTTTCTTTGTAATGGAAACACATGCATGCTTGCATCCTACGCCAAATGCCACTTATGCCGATGTCTATATTAAGATGGAAAGAAGGTATAATGCCGGAGGTATTCCCTCCGTCTTTGTCGGAGATATGAATGCGACGGAGAGCGCT
>CACXEH010000071.1 GCA_902766625.1 uncultured Bacteroidales bacterium
GGTGCTGAAGTGACGATTAACTATGTGATTATTGACGAGAAGCGTCAGGCAAAAATGGTATGTGTTGACCCCAATGACATTCCGGCTGTTGCCATTATCGACCCCGAATTAATGTATTCTCTTCCGAAGGGTTTGACTGCGGCTACAGGCATGGACGCGTTGACACACGCTATTGAAGGCTATATCACCAAGGGCGCATGGGTAATGAGCGATATGTATGAGCTGCAGGCTATCAAGATGATTGCCGAGAATTTGCCGATAGCAGTCGACGAACCTTCTAATCCTGTAGGCCGCGAAGGTATGGCATTGGCACAATACATTGCCGCTCAGGCTTTCAGTAATGTCGGACTCGGATTGGTTCACGGTATGGCTCATCCTATGGGTTCTCTCCACGATATAGCTCACGGTGTGGCTAATGCTTTATTGCTGCCGACGATTATGGAGTTTAATATGCCGACACGCATTGAGAAGTTTGGCGTAATAGCCGAAACGATGGGTGTTGATACTAAAGGAATGACTCCCGAACAGGCTGCACAGGCTGCTGTTGATGCAGTGCGTGCCTTGAGCATCCGTGTGGGCATACCTCAGCATTTGACCGATTTGGGCATTACCGAGAAGGATATTCCTGCACTGGCTGCCCAGGCAATAGCAGACGTATGTACTCCAGGTAATCCGAGAGAAGTGACAGAATCGCAGATAGTTGAGTTGTACAAGAAGGTGCTTTAAGTGACATTGCTCCGACACTGATGTTTTCATGCCGGGGCAGATAGTTTTATTCCAAGGGATGGAACATAGGTTCCATCCCTTGGAATTTATATTCTATCCTTTGGAATATACATTCTGTCTTTCGGAATGGAAAACATACCGCGAGGAAACAATAATCTGATCAGCATGGTGAAATTTCATCATGCAGAATGCAGTCCGTCATATCCGTGACAGACAAGAATCTGGTGAAAAGTTAACGGTAAGTGCTTATTCCCTTAAGGCGTAAGGGCTCTTCTCAAGGTCATTGCGGAATATTTTTCCTTTTTGCATGACAAACTTCAGGTTGGCTTCAGTGTCATAAACGCATATGTTTGCGTCGTAACCATTGCGCAGGATGCCTACGTGATTCAGTTCACCCATGATGCGTGCCGGTGTTTCGGATGACATTCTGACAGCATCTTCAAACTGGATGCCAACTTTTTTCACTGCGACTTGTATGAGATTATCCATGACCGTAGTCGTATCACTTGTCTCGTGCGTTGTGTTTTCTTGAATTGTTTTGACGCCTACACCTCCATGAGCATTTGTAATCAAAGCAATTTTTTCTACGCCTTTCAGGATGTATATCATCCTCAGCACAGCGTAGGGCAGGTGAATACCGTCAAAGATAACTTCGGTTGTAAATCCGGGAATGGCCAGGATGCTTTCTACGGTACCTTCGTGCTTGTGTTCTTGAGTTTTGTGGAAGTATGTCATGCCGTTATAGAAGTGGGTTATATGTGAAAAACCGGCTTCGTAGGCATTGTATACGTCTTGGTAAAGTGCTTGAGTGTGGGCTATGGCCGGCAAGACGCCGTGTCTTACACAATATGCACCGAAGTCCTCTGCCCCTTCAATTTCAGGAGCAGCGTCCCAGCGCTTGAGGCATTTGTATGAGCGGATGAGTTCTTTGTATATCTCCGGATGGAAGGGTACAATGTATTTTGATTGCTGCTCTCCTGTCATCTTCGGATTAAGGTAAGGCCCTTCAAGGTGTAATCCTAAAATAGGAGAATCTGGCTGGCTCATCAATTCCTCCGTCAGGCGTAGGGCTTTTTTAGTTGTGTCCAGACTGGTAGACGCAATAGTGGGGTAAATGGATGTCGTGCCGTGATAGAGATGGGTATTGATGGCTTCCATGAAGGCTGTTTCTGTAGCTTCCTCAAAATTGTGTCCGTTGCCGCCGTGGGCATGCAGTTCTATGGCACCGGGAACTATTTCTCCGCCGTGGGCGTCGATGATGGTTGTGCAGTTGTCTGGTGTCTCTTCAACTTTGGAGATTTCCAGGATCTTGCTTCCTCTGACCAAAAGACTGCCGTTTCGAATCCAACCTTGCGAGGTAAGAATACGTCCGTTCCTGAAAAGTAGGATATCTTCCATAAACCTGAACGTCAATGCTTTGCCGCTAATCCCTACGGAAAATGTCTCGGGTGTACACTTTGTCGTTTACATCGTCCAGACAGTTGTCATAGCGGTTGGCGATGATGGCGTGGCTTAGTTGTTTGAATTCGTCAAGATTGTTGACAACTTTGCTCCCGAAGAAAGTGGAGCCGTCTTCCAGCGTAGGCTCATAAATGATGACTTCCGCGCCTTTGGCTTTGATACGTTTCATGATGCCCTGGATGGCGCTCTGACGGAAATTGTCTGAGTTGGACTTCATTGTCATGCGGAAGATGCCAATGATGCATGTGTGCTCCTTGGCTGCATCCCATGAGGCATTCTCCTGATAATAGCCGGCTTTATTCAGTACGGCGTTTGCAATGTAATCCTTGCGGGTGCGGTTGCTCTCTACGATAGCCGAAATCATGTTCTGCGGTACATCAGAGTAGTTAGCCAGAAGTTGCTTAGTGTCTTTGGGCAGACAATAGCCTCCATATCCGAACGACGGGTTGTTGTAATGTGTACCGATGCGTGGGTCTAAGCCTACGCCTTGGATGATGGCCTGAGCGTCAAGACCCTTGATTTCTGCATACGTGTCAAGTTCGTTGAAATAACTGACGCGCAAGGCGAGATAAGTGTTTGCGAACAGCTTGACAGCCTCTGCCTCTTTCATGCCCATGAGCAATACGGGTATGCCTTTGTCGGGGTCTAAGGGAACCATGTCCAATTGCTTCTCATCGCGGCTGACAGAGTCTTTTGAGTCATTGGAATTGCCGATAGCACCTTCAAGAAGGAGTTTGGCGAACACCTCGGCGTCTTCTCTGAGGTGGTTGCCGGCGACGGCGATGATGGCTTGATTTTCTTCGTCATACTCCTTCTCGCGTATTATCTTGGGATAGCCTACGATGATACGGCTTGGATAGAGGTTATCATAAAGTGCCTTGCTTTCGCGCAAAAACTCGGGTGAGAACAGCAGACGGAATTTCTTGTCAACCGGTGCACCTTCCTCTTTAAACTTTTTGGCGTATTTGACATATAGGTTGCGGCAGTAACCAACAGGAATGGTCGATTTGATGACCATGACAGCCTCGGGATTAACCTTGAGGACCAAGTCAATGACTTCCTCTACGTGCGAGGTGTCAAAGTAGTTTTTAACGGGGTCATAGTTGGTCGGTGCCGCAATGACAACGAAGTCTGCATTCTTATACGCTTCCGCTCCGTCAAGAGTGGCGGTTAGGCGGAGGTCTGGATTCAGCAAGTATTTTTCAATATACTCATCCTGTATGGGAGAGATGCGTTTGTTTATCTTTTCAACTTTTTCAGGAATGATATCTACTGCTGTCACCTGATGATGCTGCGCAAGAAGAGTGGCGATAGAAAGGCCAACGTATCCTGTACCTGCTACAGCTATTTGTAAGTCTTTGAAATCTCTCATTGTATTATATTGCGTTAGTGTTGTCTGTTGTATGCCTCAAGCGCTTTCTCTAAAATGAACAGTGCGCGTTGTAAGTCTTCTTTCTTAAGAACGTATGCCAAGCGTACTTGGTCTTTGCCCAATTCGGGTGATGTGTAGAACCCTGCAGCTGGAGCCATCATGATGGTCTCGCCTTCATAGTTAAAATCGGTGAGGCACCATGCGCAGAATTTCTCGGCATCGTCAACCGGCAGTTTGGCCACCGTGTAAAATGCTCCCATGGGAATCGGTGTGTAACAGCCCGGAATGCGGTTGACACCGTCGATAAGACATTTACGCCGCTCAACATATTCCTCATAGACATCACGCGAGTATTCCTCTGTGCCATCTATGGATGCCTCTGCGATGAGTTGTCCAATCAGTGGCGGTGAGAGACGTGCCTGACAGAATTTCATGACGGTCTTACGCACTTTCTCGTTTTTGGTGATTAATGCGCCAATTCGGATGCCGCACTCACTGTAGCGCTTGCTGAAAGAGTCAACGAGAACGACATTTTGTTCAATGCCCTCAAGATGCATGGCAGAGATGTATGGACTGCCGGTATAGATAAACTCTCTATAGACTTCGTCACTGAACAGGTAGAGATTATATTTTTTTACAAGATCGCGTATGCGGTTCATCTCCTTCTGTGTATAGAGATAGCCTGTAGGGTTGTTGGGATTGCATATCAGAATGGCTTTGGTGCGCTCGTTGATAAGTTCCTCAAATTTCTCTACTTTAGGCAGGCAAAAACCTTCCTCTATAGTCGTGGCTATGGTTTTGATGACGGCTCCTGCGGAAATGGCAAATGACATATAGTTGGCATAGGCCGGTTCAGGAACGATGATCTCGTCACCAGGATTAAGGCAGGTCATGAATGCAAA
This sequence comes from uncultured Bacteroidales bacterium, assembly GCA_902766625.1. Lineage (GTDB taxonomy): Bacteria > Bacteroidota > Bacteroidia > Bacteroidales > Bacteroidaceae > UBA6382. Next base: position 4,462 of record CACXEH010000071.1, read on the forward strand.
TAACACAGCCTCACTTCCGCCGGTAGTTATGATGATGTCATCTGATTTCAGTTTAATTTGATAACGGTCGTAGTATTCAACCAGTTTTTCACGCAGTGAGCGGAATCCTTGGGAAGGACTATATTCCAAAGTGCTTCGGTCAATGTTTTTTAATATGTCCAATGCCTTTTGTGGTGTAGGCAGGTCTGGCTGACCGATATTTAGTCTGTATATTTTTATACCTCTGTCTTCAGCGCTGTATGCCAAAGGAGCCAGCTTCCTGATGGGGGATGCCGGCATGTCTATGCCACGTTGTGATATTTGAAGATTCATTTGTGTTTAAGATATGGTATCTATAGTAAGAATAAATTATTTACCATAACGAGAAATTATGTGTTTTACCCCCCCCATGCACGGGATTGTGCGGTATCTTCGTCGTTTTGCGGATTATCCAATACTTCATATTTGGATTGCTGACTCTTGTATTCGGGAACAATCTCCTTCATTTTCTTCACGACAGCCATGTCGTCGTAACTTTTACTGATTTCAAGCAGTTCCTGTTCTTCCTTGAGCGCTTCTTCGTATGGATATTCGCGTACTTTGGCGATTTTTATTTTTTTGTTTGACGTCGGCAAAGTCTGCTCTTTGTCGTTCAGAACTTCCTCGAAGAGTTTTTCACCGTCACGCAGTCCTGTGTATTCTATCTTGATGTCAGGTGCGCCACTAAGGTCTATCATGCGTTGTGCAAGGTCGGCGATGCGTACGGGTTTGCCCATGTCAAATACGAAAATCTCGCCACCTTTCCCCAGGGCTCCTGCTTCAAGAACCAGTTTACATGCTTCAGGGATGAGCATGAAGTAACGGATGATATCAGGGTGGGTAACTGTGACGGGACCCCCATGTTTAATTTGCTCTCTAAAGAGAGGTATGACAGATCCGTTGCTGCCTAGTACATTGCCGAATCGTGTTGTGACGAAATGGGTGCATGCGGGTGAGCCGTCAATTTGTGTGAATTTAGGATTATCGTTGTCTTGTTTTTTGATGGCTTCGTTGAGGCTCTGACAATATATTTCACAAATACGTTTGCTGCAACCCATGACATTTGTAGGGTTCACTGCTTTGTCGGTAGAAATCATCACAAATTTCTTTGTACCATATTTGACAGCCAGATCAGCGATGATGCGCGTGCCGTAGATGTTGTTCTGAACAGCAATTGCAGGATTGTCTTCCATCATGGGGACATGTTTGTAAGCCGCTGCATGGAAGACATAGTCTGGTCTGTATTTTTCGAAGATTTCCTCCATGTGAGTCTGGTTCGTGATGCTGGTGACAATGGTCTCTGTCGGGATGTCTGGATTTTCTTTTTCTTGGCTGATACGTATGTCATGCATCGGAGTCTCTGCCTGATCTATCAGAATCAGGTGTGCCGGCTCAAAGTTGGAGACTTGCCGGACTATTTCCGAACCGATACTGCCGGCTGCGCCAGTGATAAGTATTTTTTTGTTTGTCAATATTTTTCCGATAGCCTTCAGGTCTATGTCTATTTCATCTCTTGGTAAAAGGTCCTCTATGTCTATTTCCTGCAGGTGAATATTCTTGCCAGTGCTGTCCCATTTTTCTTGTGTCAATGGTACAATCATGATTTTAATCTTATTGGCAATCAACTTGTTGATGAGTGATTCCCTCGTGCGGAAATATTCGGTTTGAAGCGGTGATACAAGCAGTGTCTTTACTCGCAGTTGCTTCATAATATCGGCTATTTTGTCATCGTCAGAATAGATTTTTACACCCATCAGGTAGTGCTCTTGCATGTTTTTCAAAGGTGTGATAAATCCTTTGAGGGTATATTGACGCGGTTCTTGATTGATGATGGATTTTGCAATGGCAATGCCGCCGCTTTTAGTTCCGTATATAAAAGCAGAGTGGTAATTGTCTGTAGTCTGTACTTGCGAGTAGATAAGCCTTATTGCGATACGCCATGCACACATCAATGCTGTGCCAAAAAAGAAAATGAGTGCAATTGTTTTCGCTGTCGGTGTTATCAGCCAGTCGTCATTAGGTGACATATAGCTTATCAGGGTTACACCGATGCATCCAAATATCATGGCGAAGGCTATGTGTGACAAGTCTATGAATGTCGTGAAACGGATGATGCCGCTGTATGTGTGAAACAGTTTAAATGCTATGAAGAAGGGGATAAGGATAATAAGACCGCCTAATAAAATGTACCAGAAAAGGTGTAAGAAATTGTGGACTCCGAATTGCCAGAAGAATCCAAATATGTTTAAGGCTAATATTATGAAAGCATCAATTGCTAAAATACAATAATAAGGTAAGGCATTTTTTGAAAAATACCAGTTAGCTATTTTTTTGATGTAATATTTGAGAGATTGCATAACTCTATATTATAATATGCAAAGTTATAAAAAAATAGGAATGTAATGCTTTTTCTTACAACTTTATTCTGATGTGATTATGAATGTATATATGTATTGATGGAAACAGATTTTTGTAATAGTCGTAATTGTATGATATGATGGACTGCGCTGATTATATATGAGGGTAGATTTCGTGCAGGGTTATTTGTGAAATATCATTGTATTTATGGTTAAGGATATGCCATCTTTTATTATCAAAAGAGATTTTTAGATATTCTCATATTAATCATGCGTTATGAATGCTTTTTTGATGAAAATCTTTAATTTTGTATTGATAAAATACAGAATTAATGAAAGGACTATTTAATTTTTTTATGCTCTGTGCCATGTTTGCAGTTGTGAACGTACGGGCAAGTGTCACGAAAGATATTACTCCGTTGCAATTTAAAGGAACAGATACGGAACGAATCCAAAAAGCGATAGATGCTGCGAATCGTAGTACGCACTGCGTTATCATTCCGCGCACGGGCAGTTCTAATGGCGATTTCTGGAGTATTGACGAGGCGTTGCGCTTGCCTTCGGGCATGACGGTGATATTGGATAACTGTATCATGCAACTCTCAGACAAATGCCGTGACAATATGTTCAGAAGTGACAATGTCGGCATTGGCATTTCTGACCCTCAGTGGAATCACAACATCGCCATTATAGGGCAGGGCAAGGCTATCTTACGTGGCGCCAATAATCCGAGAGCTACAGGAGACGGCCTTCGTAACCTCAGTCTCAATCCAGCTCCCAATTATAATAAAGATCGCAGTAGTTATGGCTCTGATGCTGGTAAGGAAGGAAAGAAGCAGAAATCAGACTGGCGAGGTTTCATGATACTGATGGCCTATGTAGATAGTTTCCAACTTAGGGATGTCACTATTGAATATGCGCACGCATGGGCGGTGACCTTTGAGAAAGTCCTTCATGCTGATATAAGCCGTATCCGTATACATTGTCCCCAATATCGCATGCTGAACGGCAAACGTATCCATACTTTTAATAATGACGGTATAGATTTGCGTGAGGGTTGCAAGTATTTCCGTATTGATGACATCACATCTGTCAATGGTGATGACTGCATTGCACTGTCAGCATTGGACATGGGAGAGAAATACCATAAGAACGGTGATATAAACTCTTTCCAAGTCACTTCGTGCGCCCATCGTGGACCGGAGGATGACATTGAACATATCTATATCACTAACATCAAGAGTAACTATGCTGGTGTAGCCCTTCGCACGAGCGACAGTGCCAGCATACATCATGTTTATATTAATGGTGTAACCGTAGCAAAAGATCCACAGGTCACGACACCTTACAAAGGATGTCCTTATACCCTCCTGGTAGGTAACAGGGGTTACGGTCAGGCTACCAAGGTTCCGCATATTCATGACATTTATGCTCAAAATCTGATTGGTGACGGCAGGATGCTTATAGAAGTCAAATCTCCGATACGCGATTGTGTATTCATGAATGGTATCTACACGGGGCAGTTGGCAGATGGTCCTATCGTATGGCGGGACAATACACGGGAACTCAGTCGCAATGTCACAGAGATAAACCTGATAAAACAGGCATCAAAATATGATGACAGTATACCCAAATACGGCAAGTGACTTCATTCTGGCGGTTATTTCTACTTACGCCATAGTTAGATTTGTTAAACGTTTTCGGATAAAATAAATTCAGTTTTACAGACTATTCAAATAATAATTCATAACTTTGTAATCAATAATCCAATTAAATTAACGGAATATGAGTACTAAAATTCCCTACAAGATTTATCTGAATGAGGATGAAATCCCTTCACAATGGTATAATGTCCGTGCGGACATGAAGAACAAACCCGCTCCACTGATAAGTCCGGCCGATGGTCATGTTCTGACTATTGAAGAAATGAATCCTATTTTCTGTGAAGAGCTTAACAAGCAGGAACTTGACAACGATACTGCTTACTTTGATATTCCCGGAGAGGTCATGGACTTCTATAAGATGTATCGTCCTTCTCCGTTGGTGCGTGCCTACTTTTTGGAGAAGGCATTGGATACGCCTGCCAAGATATATTATAAATTTGAGGGTAACAACACATCCGGTTCCCACAAACTGAATTCCTCTATTGCCCAAGCCTATTATGCCAAGAAGCAAGGACTGAAAGGTGTTACTACAGAGACTGGTGCCGGACAGTGGGGAACGGCACTAAGCATGGCTTGCGCTTATTTCAATCTGGACTGCAAGGTATATATGGTGAAAGTTTCTTATGAGCAGAAGCCTTTCCGCCGCGAGGTGATGCGTACTTATGGCGCTACGGTTACACCTTCTCCCAGTAACACAACTAAAGTCGGCAGAAAGATTTTGTCAGACCATCCAGGTACCTCCGGCTCTTTGGGATGTGCCATCTCGGAAGCTGTGGAAGTGGCTGTAAGTAATCCGGGCTATCGATACGTATTAGGTTCAGTGTTAAATCAGGTTCTCCTTCACCAGTCCATTATCGGTTTGGAGACCAAGAAGGCTCTTGACAAATATGGTATCAAACCTGATATTCTGATTGGCTGTGCCGGTGGCGGGTCCAACCTTGGTGGTTTTGCGTCTCCTTTCTTCGGAGAGGTTCTGCGCGGAGAAGCTCAATACAAGATTATCGGTGTGGAACCAGCATCGTGCCCCAGTTTCACGCGTGGCAAATATGCATATGATTTCTGTGATACAGGTATGATATGTCCGTTGGCCAAAATGTATACTCTCGGCAGTCAGTTTATCCCATCTGCCAACCATGCTGGTGGACTCCGTTTCCATGGTATCAGCCCTATTCTTGCCCAGTTGTATGATGATGGTTATTTTGAGGCTCGTGCAGTTGAACAGTCTTCTGTGTTTGAGGCTGCTACACAATTTGCGCGTACAGAAGGTATCCTTCCTGCTCCGGAGTCAAGTCACGCCATTCGTGTCGCTATTGATGAGGCATTAAAATGCAAAGCATCAGGAGAGGCAAAGACAATTGTCTTTAACTTGACTGGTACAGGCTACTTTGACTTGATGGCTTATCAGCAGTATAACGACAAAACCATGACAGATGTCGTTCCAAGTGACGAAGCCATAATGGAGTCCTTGGCAAAATTGCCTAAGATAGGTAATGAGTAATATCTTCTTCGTTCTCGGAGAGAAATGACGATATAAAAAGAGAATGCAATTGTGTATTCTCTTTTTTGCTTGCGATGACATTGGATTTCTCCAAATAATGCGTAACTTTACAACATATAGTAAAAGCATATGTATTTTCTCCAGTCCTATCAGTCTCCTTTAGGGGAAATATATCTCGCTGGCAATGATGAATACCTGACCGGTCTATGGTTCAAAGGAAAGCAATATGACAACAATGCTCTGATGTCAGAATACAGGGTGGAGACTGTGCGCGTGTTGGAAGAGACAAAGTCATGGCTTGATATCTATTTTCAAGGAAAAAAGCCAGACTTCATGCCTCAAGTAGAGATTAATGCCTCGTCGTTCACTGCAAGTGTATTGGAACATCTGAGAGAGATTCCTTATGGCAAGACTGTAACCTATGGGTACATAGCTTATATATTGGCAAGAGAGAGAGGTATTGGGCATATGTCTGCGCAAGCTGTGGGTAATGCAGTGGGGCGTAATCCGATATCCATTATTATTCCATGTCACCGTGTGATAGGAAGTAATGGCAATTTGACGGGATATGCGGGAGGATTGGAAAGAAAAGCTGCACTCTTGAGACTTGAAGGTATAGATACAGAAAAAATGTAAACAGTTAAACTTATGACAATCAAAGAAGCCATCTACTTCCGTCATACGGTTAGGAAGTATCTTGACAAACCGTTAGGTCCATCTGTCGTTGAGAATTTGAACAAACGGATACAGGAAGCTAATGAAAAATATGGTGTTCAAATAAAACTTGTTACAAATGACAATGGTGCCATTTGGAGTATGATGAGGATGTTTGTCGCAAAGAATGTAAAAAACTATCTTGTTTTGGCTGGTCCTGATCGTCCTGATTTGGAAACCGACTTGGGATTCGCGGGTGCGGACATTGCCTTGTATGCCCAGACATTAGGACTGAATTCATGGTGGATAGGTGAGACATATCGTGGTCGGCATGTCAGGCAAGATGGTATAGTTACGAAAGGAGTTATAATTGTTGGATATGGCATGGAGCAGGGTAAGCCGCATAAATCAAAGACCATTGAGGCTGTCAGCCAATATGATGGTGATGCGCCTGAATGGTTTACAGAGGGCGTTATTGCTGCATTGTGTGCTCCCACAGCCATGAACAGACAAAACTTTATGATAACAGGAAAAAGCAGGGCAGTGCATATTGAATATGCTGAAAGCCGTTGGAGTAGGATAGATTTAGGTATTGTTAAATATCATTTTGAGATGGGAGCTGGAAAAGAAAATTTTAATTGGATATGAATTATGGAAAGTAGAAAAATTCAAGCTGCGGAAAAGAAACAAAGCGGAATGTATAATTGCACACAGTCAGTTCTGTGTACTTATTCGGATATTACGGGGTTAGATGAAGACACAGCAAAGCATCTGACTCAAGCTTTTGGCGCAGGTATGGATAATATGGAAGGAACGTGTGGGTCACTTATCGGGGCGGGCATAGTGTTGAGCATAGTAGCTAAGGACAAAGCTCAAGCTATGCAGTGTATGCGCAGAATAATGGATCGATTCAAACAACGCAACGGAACAACTATTTGCAAACATCTCAAAGGTGTTGACGCACAATGCCCGCGGAGACAATGTCCTGACTGTGTAGCCGATGCGGCTGAATTTTTAGAAAAAGAGTTGGAGGACCTAAACAAATAGTGGTATATGAGAAATCAGCGTAATTTTTCAATGGATATCTTGCGTGTGCTTGCTTGTTTCTTGGTAATGTGGCAACACGTAAGTGAATATTATTATATCAGTCCAGAGGGACTTCCCGTAAAAGCAGCATCAACCTATCTTATCGGTTATATCACCAGTTTAGATCGTTGTTGCGTTGGGCTATTCGTTATGATTTCGGGTTATTTCCTTTTACCTATAAAAGATTCTGTTGACATTTTTTTCAGGAAGAGGCTCAATCGCATTGTTTGGCCGTTTATCTTTTGGGGAGTTATCTATGCCATCTATAACCTCATCAGCAGGGGAGATACATTGGTACAATGTCTGACCAATATGGCACATATCTTTGTGAATTTTGGCACCGAATTAGGGCATATGTGGTTTGTGTATATGCTTATTGGAATATATCTGCTTGCACCTGTCCTTTCGCCTTGGCTGCAAACGGCCAATAAGAAAACACTTCAACTTTATCTTGCAATATGGTTGGTGGCTTCTGCTTTGCCGTATATCCACCTTGTATATCCTAAAATATGGGGCGAGTGTTTCTGGAATCCTACGCCTATGCTTTATTATTTTACAGGATTCGGAGGATATTTCATTCTGGGTTTTTATCTGAGGAAATATGGTTATCCCTCTCGTATTGCTTCCGTTTTTCTGATACTTATAGGATATATCATTACATCTTTAGTCTATATTACCAGAATTGAGACGGCGGAAACCGTAGCGTCACTTGAACTCAGTTGGGGGGAAACAAATATCAATGTCATTATGATGGCAGTAGGTATATATGGTCTTGTGTGTTCTTTGCAATGGAAAGGGCAGAACTTGTTAGGACGTTTGGTGACAGATAATGCCGTAAAGGGTTATGGCATATATCTTGCACATGTTCTCGTGTTGTCCGAATTTGCTGAAATATTTGTTGGTAAATATGACTCGGTACTCATAGAAATTCCACTGATTACAATCATGACATTTGTGATGACATATCTGCTGATTACGGTTATGTCATATTTACCTAAATCAAAATACTGGCTTGGTTAAGATATCCACTTAGAATATTATGATTAATCAATCAACTCCACACTCTATGAAGAACTATAATTTATCGCTCGTCTGTAAGCGTATTTTAAGGAGAGTAACAATACTCTTCGTCTTATCTTTATTCGTCATGCCATGCAACGGGGCACCGCGCAAAGTATATATGACTTACATCTTGCATGGCAATATGAATTATGACCGCTATGTCCGGCCAACCATATGGAAGAACTTTCCTGTGATTTATAATAATCTGATGGATTTTATGGATCAGCATCCTGATTTTCGTGGTCAGTTACAATTTTCAGGTCAGACATACGGTTCGTTGTTGCAGGCTGCACCTTATGTCATAGAGCATGCAAAAAAAATCCGTCAACGTGGTCAGCTTAACTTTACGGGCACGTTTTATAGTGAACCTGTCAATGTGAATATGGACGGTGAAACCAACTATAGATGCGCGTGGTTGGGAACTAAAATTATAGAGTCTGCGGTAGGCGAGACGGACGGCTTCTATTTGCAGGAGCGTGCTTATCATCCTCAACTACCGTGGATTCTTCGCCATAGCGATGTTTCTTGGACGCCTGTTATTACCGGTGATGATGCTTGGCGTCCTTTCCGGCTTAAGGGTATGGATGGTACATCGTCGGTATGTGTTCCTATTACCCGCGGCAATTTCTTGGATAAAGTCAGGAAAGCACCTGTCAACAGTCTTATCGCAATAGAAGAAGATTATGAGTTTCCTCAAACGTTTGTCAATGCTTATAATAAAGTGGAATCATATAACAGAAGCCAGCAGGAAGTTACAGTTGAATGGATAACCGTCAAAGATTATATCCAAAAGTTTGGTGTTGACAAGGAACGTTATGTCGATCACAGTGCGAAAGCACGTCATCGTGAGAATGGCACATATAGCCGCTGGACTGCCGATCCCTTGGATATACAGATACAGCACCTCACTAATCATGCTATGGCTGATATGCGTAGCGCTAAGATGGTTGTTGCCATAGCCAGACACTTGTTTGATGTTAATCTTGATGAAGATTTTGCGTCTTCCGGTTATCAGCTTCATTGGGAACCTTTGGCATGGAACATAGAGAGGGCAGAACTTTATCCTGACATCGAACCTCAGTTTCTCAGTCGTCATGGGTGTGTCACTTTACTCAGCAAAGCCGAGCATCAGTTGCTGTGGGCTGTCAATAGTGACTCTAAAGGTTGGTATCCGCTTTACGAGAAACGACGTGAACGCATGAATGCGTTGCGCAACTGCTCCGACATCTGCCACTATATTATTAATAAGGGAATGAAAGTATTGGCAGAACAATGTAATGTTAACGCGCAGGGTATGGACAAATGTTTTGTGTTGTTGAACTGTGAGAGTGCGCGTAAAAAGACTATCAGTATAGAATGTACAGAACCGTTAGATTTTGTGGACTTGTCGAACAATCTTCCGTTGTGCAGTTCTGTCAATCGAGACGGCAATCATTATACAATGTATGTAGAGGTACCTATGCCTCAGTATGGTTATAAAATAATCGGTGCCCGTCATTCTTCAAAATGTGACGATGTGAACTGGTGTAATGGTACAACAATCAGCAACAATCACCTGTGTCTTTCTGCCGAAGGGGAGAAAGTTGTGTTGTCGGGAAGAGGCATGAGGACTGAAATCTTTTTGGACACCTTTCAGATTAAAGCATTGGCAGAAATGAATATGGGCAAGGGTGATGACACTTGGCGTCAAGCAAAGGCTTATGGCGGACAACGAATAAGTGTCAGCACCGATGGGCTCTATCCGCAGTTACGAATTGAGTGGCAACCTGATTGGCTTGTTCACTTGCAACAGACATTTACACTTAAACGCGATCACGTGATATGTGATATGCATTTTGAATTTCCCCATCCTACGTTGGTGCGTAAGGAAGGTGCGGTAACTCATTCCACTTTTAACCCAGAGGGTCTTAACCTGATTGTCAAGACCGGAACGGGAGGGAAAGTCGGTTATGACATTCCATTTGGAATATCAGAATATAGTCTTGAAGGATTAAGCTATTTTTGTCCGCTTACCAGTTTGTGGCTTCAATGCGGCAATCATGAAGGTATGCTTATCAGTCCTCAGACGGGAGAGCAAGCCTTCAGCGCAAACCTAACCAACGGAACGATGAAGGTGTATCTCGGTGCCAGTACGACGTCAGGTCCGATAAGTGCTGTTAACCTTGCATTCAGAGACAAGACGAATGTTAGTCAGGAGGAGGCATGGTATGCGGAGTCCTTCCAAGGGGGCTATAATCATCGTGTGGTTTTTATGCCATACAAGGGAACATGGCAAGATTGTCATTTACCTCAAATGTTGCGATGGTTGAGCCAACCAGTCTATTGCAGGGAAATTATTCATGCTGGTTACGGCAGTCTCCCGGCAGAAGGCAGTTTCCTTCAAGTGGATGTTCCCAATGTGGATATCACTGTTGTTGACGACGAAGGTCAAGGGATGTTTATACGTTGCAACGAGCGTGAAGGTCGCAAAACAGATGCAGTGATTATTTTAGACAAGAAGAAATACAAGATATCTTTGCCACCCTTTGGTATTGTCTCCCAATATCTTTGATCTTATGTTAATAGGGTCTGTAGGATGAATTGATTAAAC
>CACXEH010000072.1 GCA_902766625.1 uncultured Bacteroidales bacterium
AATCCTGATGGTGCGCTGAAGGTCTTCCCATGCAGTGATGTGTTTTGCTAGTCCGCTTTCGGGCGAAGGTCTTGGCGTGCGATATTTCATGGTGACAACGGTCATGCCCTTTTCGTTGAGGTAACGGCGTGCAGGGGTTACTTCAAAACCGTCAGGATTGTTGTTCTGGTAGCTGCCACCGGAGTAGATAATCTGAATAGCCTTTGTCTTCAGTGTCTTCGGCGTATGCCATTCAAGATAGGGTTTGCATTGTTTCTCTTGGACATCGGGCATTTTGCCTTCGGGCCATATGTCTTCTGTCGTTTTCTCTGCACGTGCGTCATCGCTGGCGTAACGCTTCATGAGTTCCTCCTGCGGTTTCAACTCACCGAGGTAGCCCATTTGGCACATGAATTCCACTGCACGGTCAAATCCGTAGACTCCGTGAGGTTTGTCGGGATACAGATGCAATTCTGCGGGGATGTTCATTTTGCGAAGTTGTCTGTAAACCAGCGTGGATGCGGTGGGGGAGTATTTGTCATTTCCACCGTGAAGCAGGCATAAAGAGCAGGTCTTGTCGTCAAACTTGAATATCTTGCTCAGTTTTATGTCAATGCCGTAGCCCTGGCGTGCATTGGGGGTACCTTTCTCGCTATCGTTGGTGGCATAGGCGGGCGAGTTGATAATGCCCCAGTTGATGTGGCAGCTTGTGGTGTCGAGTATGTCAATGGGGGCATATGCCGGCGTACGCGAACTTGTGGCCAGCAGTAAGGCGAGGTGAGACCCGGCAGACTGGGAGATGACACCTATCTTCTCAGGGTTGAAACCGCGTTTTTTTGCTTCGCTGCGCACCATTCTCACAGCACGCTGACCGTCTTCCCAAGCAGTCTGATATACAGGAAGTCCCTCCGGACGTGGGGTGCGATAGACGAAGTTTACGCACTGGAATCCCAATTTGGTAAGTTTAGAGTGCCATTGGTCGATGTATACCATGTCGCAACAGGTGTTATAACCGCCTCCGCTAATGAGTATCATGCATCCACCGTTAGGTTGTTCGGGTTTTTCGTACCATTCGAGGTAGGCTGTCCTGTGCTTTTGTGCGTTGAAATCTTTCTGCTTGGTCTCGTCGAGCATGGCGGCTATCTGCTTTTCTTGGTAGTGCGGCATCTTGCCTTTGGGCCATATCAGTTCTCGCTCCCATGCGAAGGCGCAGGTGCTGTACATTATGAATACGAATACGAATAAATTTTTCATAAAGATGTTTTTTGTGTTGTTTTATTTTGCCTACAAATATAAAAAATAAAAACGGGATATATTTTTTTATTCGTGTAATTATGACGACATGGTGTACGGAATTTGTCTTTCAAGTCTGTAACGGTCTATTTTAACCGTTCCGCCATGTCTTTTTTGTTTATGTGGAGATAAAAGTTCAGCTTATACCCTCAGAGTTGTCCGTTTCTCCCGATGGGATGTCAGTTCCAGCCTTTGGAATGTAGGTTCCATCCTTTGGAACGGAAAATGTATCGGGCGAGGCATATCGCCAGAACCGCATAGAACTGCAAGGCTGTCGTAAGGGATAAAAAAAAGAGACATCCGCAGTGAATGTCTCTATCAAATGAATTGTTTTCTCTGATTGAGTTTTAAGCCGGATTGATAGCGCCAGAGGGGCATACGTCAGCGCAAGTGCCGCAATCCACACATACGTCTGGATCAATGTTGTACTTGGTGTCGCCCTCGCTGATAGCACCAGATGGGCATTCGCCAATACATGTGCCGCAAGCTACACAATCGTCACTAATTACATAAGCCATTTTTGATAATTTTAAAAGTGTTGATACCTATTTGTTGGTACAAAGTTAGCAATAGTCTGATATTCGCAAACAAAAAAACGCATTTTTTTTGTTTTTTCTTTGTGTTTTATTTTTAATGCGGGCGAATATGTCTTTGTGGAATCACTATAAATGATTAGTGCAGGATTGCCTCAGCGCTCGGCACGCATAGGGTTGTTCAGGAAATCCTTATAGGCCAACCGTATGCCGTCTTCGAGTTCTATCTTGTATCTCCAGCCCAGTTTCTCCGCCTTGCTGACGTCAAGCAGTTTTCTCGGTGTGCCGTTGGGTCGCGTAGTGTCCCATTTTATCTCGCCGCAGTAGCCTATGACTTTAGCGACTAATTCTGTCAAGGCTTTGATGGTCAGTTCTTTGCCCGTACCGGCATTGACGGTCTCATCACCGCTGTAATTGTTCATGAGAAAGACACACAGATTGGCAAGGTCGTCCACGTAAAGAAATTCACGCAGTGGTGTACCGTCGCCCCAGCATACCACTTCTTTCAAACCGTGCTCCTTGGCTTCATGGAAGCGCCTGATGAGTGCCGGCAACACATGGCTGTGTTCTGGATGGTAGTTGTCGTTAGGGCCGTAGAGATTTGTCGGCATAACGCTGATGTAGTCAGTGCCATACTGCTTGTTGAGGTACTCACAATATTTCAGTCCGCTGATTTTAGCTAAAGCGTATGCTTCGTTGGTTTTCTCTAATGCGCTTGTCAGCAGACAACTTTCTTTCATTGGCTGCGGTGCCATGCGCGGGTAGATGCAACTGCTGCCCAGAAACTCCAGTTTCTTACAGCCGTTTTTCCATGCGCTGTGTATGACGTTCATTTCTAAAATCATGTTTTCGTACATGAAGTCGGCCAGTGCACTTTGGTTGGCGATGATGCCGCCTACCTTTGCCGCTGCCAGAAATACATATTCGGGTTTCTCTGCCTCAAAGAAAGCCTCTACCTGATTCTGACGGCATAAGTCTAACTCTCTGTGGGTGCGTGTGATAATGTTATTGTAGCCCTGTCGCTGTAGTTCGCGCACGATAGCACTTCCCACCATTCCCCGGTGGCCGGCGACGTAGATTTTTGAATTCTTCTCCATTTAATATAATAATGCAACGTTATTTGACAATTCCTTTCTCAAGATACTCGGCAAGGTTGGTGCGGACTTTCGCTGCTGCGCCCTCACTTGCCACCTTTGCCATGTCATGGTTTACCATGATTTTTACCAGTTCCTCAAAAGTGGTCTTCGACGGGTTCCAGCCCAGTTTCGCCTTTGCCTTTGTAGGGTCTCCCCAAAGATTGACGACATCGGTGGGACGGTAGAAGTCCGGCGACACAGCGACGAGAGTCTTGCCTACGAGAGAGAAGTTGTGCTTGTTCTTTCTGTCGTCTCTGACGCATACGCCTTCTTCATTGAGTCCTTCGCCTCTGAACTCAAGCTCTATGCCGATATGCTTGAATGCTTCGTAGGCAAACTCCCTGACGGAGTGCTGTACGCCCGTGGCGATGACAAAGTCTTCAGGTTTTTTGGCTTGCAGTATCAGCCACATGCACTCTACGTAGTCCTTGGCGTAGCCCCAGTCGCGCAAACTTGACAAATTACCGAGATAAAGCTTTTCCTGCATGCCTTGCGCGATGCGTGCGGCAGCAAGGGTAATCTTGCGGGTTACAAACGTCTCGCCGCGGCGTTCAGACTCATGGTTGAAGAGGATGCCGGAGCAGCAAAACATATTGTACGCCTCGCGGTATTCCTTGACAATCCAGAAACCATAGAGTTTGGCTACAGCGTATGGCGAGTATGGATGAAAGGGCGTGTTCTCGTTTTGGGGTACCTCTTCCACCTTGCCGTAGAGTTCGGAGGTGGATGCCTGGTATATGCGGCATTTCTGTGTCAGACCACAGGCGCGCACGGCTTCCAGGACACGAAGCACACCTACGGCATCGACGTTTGCCGTAAATTCAGGTGCGTCGAAACTGACTTGCACATGCGATTGTGCGGCAAGATTATATATTTCGTCGGGGTGTACCCGGCTGACGACCTTGATGATAGACATACTGTCGCTCATGTCGGCGTAGTGCAGGTGGAAATGGGGCTTCCCTTCCAGGTGCGCAATGCGTTCACGGTAGTCTACACTGCTACGGCGGATGATGCCGTGCACGGTATAGCCTTTGGCCAATAAAAATTCGCTGAGATAACTGCCATCTTGTCCTGTGATGCCTGTTATCAAAGCCACTTTGTTGCTTGAGGTCTCTCGTGTTAACTTTTCACCCATAGCTTTTTCCAGCAGCTTGACACTCGTCGGAGATATGCCGACCTTGCCTGCGAACCACCGCGATACGACGGTTTCGTTCTTCCCTATCAATGATGCCAAATCGCGCTGAGATAGCCCTTTGCGCTGCATCACTGTCTTCAGTGTGCTGAGTAATTGCGTGTCAATCATAACCTAAATTAAAATGTTTTGTTTAGTCATACAAAGGTACACATATCGTATGACTTGACAAAGAAAAATGCAATAATTTTTGGCTTGACAAAATTATTGTATAGTTTTATGCGATTAACGGTGAAATCTTGACAAAGTTTGTGCGTTTTTGGAATCAGGGATGCTAGTTGGCGCAATCTTTCCCTGTCGGTTTCATGATGATGCTGCCGTCGTCGTGTTTCCTTAAGGTGTAGAGCTTGTAATTTCTGTAGAATGACGAATAAGTAGTATATCCGCTGCGAAAACTTAATTCTTTCTTGGTGATTTTCGGATTATCCTTGATAAGTTTAAGGGCATAGCTTATGCGTTGGCGGTTTATATACTCTGAAAATGTCATGTCTATCCTGTCGCGCAGTGTTTGTTGAAGTGTTGTCCTGTTGGTTTGTAATCTTTTTGCAATATCGTTCAGGCGCAGGTCTTTGGTAAGAAAGGCTTCTTCTTCGTCCATTAGTGCTGTCAGTTTTTTCAGTATTTCTGCTGTACTGGAATTGGGTACTTGCTTGTCTGTGTCTTTATCTTTGGAAAAGTCATGCAGTTCTTCTTCTGCAAGTCGCACGGCAAACGAAAGACTGCTATATGCGATGCCGAAGAGTATCACGGAAAAGCTTATGGATGGTATTGCCAATATAATTTCATTGTTAAACGCACTTCGCCCGATGATATTTGCAAGAAATGCGATAATGCACATGGTGATTACCGAGAGAGTTATCCAGATGCCACTCTTAACTTTCCTCTCTTCTGTGTCCGCATAGAACATGTCCATCAGAGAATTATAGCGACGCATCTTTTTGATTATTACCGTGAGAACTCCTGCGACTTCCAGGGCAAACAACAGGCGACATATTCTGTGGAGTATCGCTTGTGCCTGCACTAATCCCGTGAGTTCTTCCATCGTTCTCTTTTGCGAGTAATACTCTGCGAAAGCCCTCATCTCTTCTTCGTTCATTAAGCCAAATAACGTGGCGATGCCGATACCGCAGATTGCAGGTATGGCCAATCCTGCCCATGTAATCTTGCGTGACAGTATAGGCGGAAGGGTTATCAGAGTGTTGATAAAAATGAGATATAGGGGGAATACTGCCAGATTGCATGTTGTATATATGGTGTCTGCGATAACTAATAGATGTAAATGGGCATGGTTATAATAGACAAAGTGACAACCATATAATATGGTAGTCACTATCGCCCATGCTGCGAGCCATCGCAAGGCGATGCTGTCATGCCGGCGTAGTTCCAAAATTATTTGCGCTGTCATCACGGCGCAAACGATCATTGGCATTGATGTTACGAGCGAGTATAACATAATTGTTGCAAATTTAAACACTTTTGCGGTTTTGTCATCTTGTAAATGAGGCATAAAGGCAGTTATTGCAAATTTGTAGCATTCTATTGCAAATTTGCAAATATGTTTTTCTTCGGCATTCCCTAACTTTGAGCATAAAAGTTTTATTAACATTAATTTATTTAATTTTATAGTCTATGATTAGAAACAAACTCTCAATCTTGACGGTGTTCCTGTTTTTCTGTTGTACGGGAGTCATTGCACAAGATAATTTTACGGTAGGATATCTTACCTACAGTGTCACCAATGAAGAAGCGAAGGAAGTTGCCTTGGAATCTTACACTGGAAGTGTACCGGACGATTTGACAGATCTTGTCATTCCGTCCACGGTAACCAATTCCGCAAACGGTAATACTTACACCGTTACTTCGATAAGAGCCTATGCTCTTGGATATGCTTCCTTTATTGCCAGTGTGGAAATTCCGTCCACGGTAAAGGAAATTGGGAGCTATGCTTTTGAAGATTGTTATAACCTAAAGACGGTCAAACTTTCCAAAGGCTTGCAATATATTTACAAAATGGCGTTTAGGGAATGTTCCCAGCTGACCAGCGTTAATCTGCCAGACGGCTTGCTATATGTCGGAGAGCGCATCTTTTATTATGATCACGCATTGGAATCTCTGACGTTGCCGGCTACTCTGGAAAATGTCAGCGACTATGCTTTTGCTGAATGCGGCATCAAGTCACTCACGTTGCCGGAGGGCTTGACAACGCTCAGCGACTATGCTTTTGCATGGAATTCCACGTTGACGTCAATCACGATTCCTTCTACGGTAACCAATATTCCGAGGTCATGTTTCATGGGTTGCCAGTCGGTTACATCCCTGACAATCAGTGAGGGTGTACAGACGATACAGTCATCAGCCTTTCAGGGTATCAATGCGGATACGATAACGATTCCGAGTACAGTTACACTGATTGATTACAGCGCTTTCCAATCAGTTCCGGCCAAGCGCGTCATCATGTTGATGTCTAATCCTATAAATTACACCGGTCCGTTTGACTACTCAGCTTACCAGAGTGCTATTTTTGTTGTGCCCGATGGCACTCTCAGCGCATGGCAGGCAACCAGCTGGTCAGAATTTAAGTATATGAAAGAAGCATCACAGCCTGACCCGGTATTCTTTACGGTCAATGAAGTGCGTTATGCCGGCATTGATGCTACGACATGCAAGGTTATTGTAAATGAGGACGGATATTATGAATTTACCAATACTGATATCATCATACCTGCCAATGTGATTGACCCCAATACCGGCAAGAGCTATAAGGTCGTAGCCGTTGACGATGAGGCATTCATGCAATCAAATGCTGTCAATGTCGTTTTGCCTGATTGCATTGAGAAAATCGGTGACCGTGCATTCAGCATGGGCTGGGGCGGAGGTACTATCCAAAGTATCAATATTCCGTCTTCCATCAAGTATATAGGTCAAATGGCATATATGGGATTGCCGCTGACCGAGGTCAACCTGCCGGACGGTGTCGAGACTGTGGGCAGGGGCGCATTTGCAGCCTGCGAGCAACTTACCAAAGTCACTCTGCCCAACTCGCTTGTTGACAAATTTGTGGATGACGGATACGGCTATATGGAGCAGATAACGGGTCTCATGCCACGCGCCTTCTCCATGTGTCCAAACTTGATAGATGTAACATCCAATATTATCAATCCGGGTGTAAGTGAAGCCTTTGGCGATATTAACCCGGAGGCTGTTCTTACTGTTCCTGACGGCACAATAGACAAATATGTGGATGTTGCGACATTTGATGGCTGGGCATCGTTCAAGGTAATCCGCGATCACTCCGGTCATACCGCCAACCGCTTTAACATTCAGGTTTCCAATTGGTACGGTAGTGTGACAATGAATGGTGAAGACGCTTCTACTTTTGCCACATTTGCCAAGGCTGGCAAAGAGTATACCTTTGTCATCAAGCCTGATGAAAGTTATATCATTGGCAGTATTTTGCTCAATGGTACTGACATCAAGAGTCAGTTAGTCCATGACTCATTGCTCACTGTCACTCTTGATGGTTCCGCTCAGACCTTGACAATTACGTTTGTCAAGGAGCTTACTCTGAAAGCGGGTTGTACGATGTTCTTCAACTACACTGCTTTTGACCTGACGTCTTACGGCGATGATGTCAAGGCTTGGATTGTCAAGAGCTATGATGCCGCAACCCGATCGGTTAATGTGGAGCGCGTCTACAAGGTACCGGCATCTACAGGTGTTATACTGGAGACTTCTGAAAGCAGGAGTATATTGATTAATGAGATAAGTGACCAAGAGGCTGACGATGTATCTAACAATATGTTGCAATATAGCTATTCTCCTGAATGGATTGTTCCAAAGTCAGGAACAGGATATATCTACGTTGATGGCGTATATACCGCAGTATATGGTTTTAATTTTGCTATGGTAGGTTCCGGCACGTCACTTTCGGGCTTCCATTTTATTCCTGTCTCTGGCGAGAGTGGTGTTAACGGCGCATATCTCTTTGTACCTTATTCATTAATTAATGGCGCGGCGCCAAACATGATTACAATCAGCAACGGCGCACCCGATGCCATCAACAGTGTGAAAGCCAAGGTTGGTGAGGATACTATCTACGACCTGTTTGGCCGTCGCGTAACACAGCCTTCTCGCGGCATTTATATTATCAATGGCAAGAAGGTCATGGTAAAATAAGCGAAAACTCATAGTACTTATTTTTATAGTTATGCGGGAGGGGCGGGTAACTGTCCCTCTCGTTTGTTTTGTGTGTCGTGATATTGGGTTCTGCGGGCGGAAAGTATTTGTGAGTGCCCGAAAGGTTTTCTGTTCCATCCTATGGAACGTAAGTTCTATCGGTTGGAATGTACGTTCTGCCCTATGGAACGGAGCGTACATCGCGGTAAAGCGACCGACGGGCCCTGCACAGAGATGGTTAAGGCTCCGCTCAGTGGTGCTTACCTGTAATGTACTCGTATAGTTTTTTGTAGAAAGTGTGGCGTGAGAGGGTAGTGCTGTCGCCTATGATTATAAGTTTCATGCGTGCGCGCGTGATAGCGACATTCATGCGTCTCAGGTCGGAGAGAAATCCGATTTTTCCGTCGTTGTTGGAGCGGACAAGGCTGATGATGATGACATCGCGCTCCTGTCCCTGGAAGCCGTCTACCGTGTTGACGGTGATTAAACTCCTGCACTGGCGCAGGCTGCTGTCGGTTTTAAGCATGCGCCGTAACTTTTGCACCTGAGCCTTGTAGGGTGAGATAATGCCCACGCTGACACCTTCTTCCAGAAATCGCCGCTTGCCGATTTTGTCAATAAGTCTGGTCAGCGTGTCTATAGTGAGAATCGCTTCGCCCTCATTGACGCGGCTGTGGCTGTCTCCCACGAATTTCTCTTCCGTGTTGTCGATGCCGGATGTCTCAATCCATTCCAACGGGTTTTCCAACTCGAGGATGCTGCGGTATTTGACGTTGTCGGCACATTTTACCCTGCCCTCATAGAACCAGTCGGAAGAAAAGCGCATCAGTTGTTCGCTCATGCGGTATTGTGTCTCCAGAAGGCTGACACTTTGGGGCTTGTTGTGGACGATGGTTTCCATGAGTGTTTTGGATAGGCCTTGGGTCTCTGCCTCATAACACTTAATGGTAGGGGACAGCTGGCAGTGGTCTCCGGCGAGGATGACACGGTCGGCTTTCCTTATGGCAATCCAGCATGCCGCCTCAAGTGCCTGTGCCGCTTCATCAATGAAGACACTGTGATAAGTCCTGTTTGTCAGTAGCGGATTGCCGGCACCAGCCAGAGTGCATGCAATGACTTTGGCGTGGTCAAAAAGACTTTCCCTTATTCTTATCTCTATTTCACCGGCTTTGTCTTTAAGGCGACTGATTTTCTGGTGGAATGCCTCGCTCCGCTTGGAGGAAGGTGTGGCGTAGAGTTGGCGTATGGCTTTTCTTATGGCCCACAGTTCGGGGTAG
Source organism: uncultured Bacteroidales bacterium (assembly GCA_902766625.1). Classification (GTDB taxonomy): domain Bacteria; phylum Bacteroidota; class Bacteroidia; order Bacteroidales; family Bacteroidaceae; genus UBA6382. Next base: position 9,587 of record CACXEH010000072.1, read on the forward strand.
TCGGGATGCGCCTCAAAGAGCTTTTCGTAGGTGAACCCCAGCATCTTGTCATTGACCCGTGTGGGGTTACCGATGCGCAGCACACTGATGCCGCGGTCCACAAGCTGCTCACTGATCCAGTCTACCGCCATGTTGCTTTGCGCACAGACCATGACCTGTGTCTCGCGCCGTAAGACCTCATATACAGCCTCCACCAGAGTGGTGGTCTTGCCTGTGCCGGGAGGACCGTGTACAACAGCGACATCCTTTGCACGGAGAATCTCGTTGACGGCTTGTTCCTGTGTGGTGTTCAGCCAGGGGAAACCGACAGGATGCATGGTGAGTTTGTGAATTGGAGCGGAGGTGTAGAAGATGTCGCGAAGTTCTGCAAGACGATTGTCTCTGGCATTGATGACGGCATTCAGCGCGTCAAACATCAGCCTGTAGGTCTGTTCGTCAAAATAAAGCTGCACGCCGAGCCACTCCTTGTCCTGCAATGCCAGCAGAGTGTCTTGACTGGGCAGGGAGACGACCATGCGTTCTTCTTCAGCATAGCTTACGATTCCAAGGACAGGCAGATATGTGATTTGACCGCTGCCGTTCTGATAGAAAAAGCAGACGGGTTTGCCGAATTCAAAGTTGTGGGTGATGTCCTCGTCTTTGCGGCGGAACACCTCAGCGGTAAAGCGGTTGAGCGCATTGTAGCGCCCTTGCCCCAGTGTTACGGGAAACCAACAGTCGCCGCGTCGGACTTTGCGGTCCACGCCTGTAGTCTGTGTCTCTCTGCGGAAGGCTTCACGCTCATATTCATACTCCATCTGGAGGAGTTTTTGCTGTAAGACGAGTTCTTTTATCATTTTGACTTGTTCTTCAGCGCCTCCTCGGCTAATTGTTGCGCACGGCTCTTGCTTTTCATTACCAGAATGACACCGGTAACAATCAGGACTATTGCCAATGCATGCGTGAGCCCAAAGGCACCTACACCAAGTGCTACACTGACAAGGCAGGCTACTACAGGTTGGACGTAGTTGTAGATGCTGACTACCGTGGGGCGCAGGGCTTTCTGTGCGACCATGGTTAACAGATAGGAAAGGAAAGTGGAGCCGATGACTACAAAAGCCACGCCATACCAAAAGCTTGCCGTGTGAGCGCTCCATTGAAAATCCCTAAGTGACATCCCCGTGAAGGGTATGGCAACCAAAGCAAAAGTGAACATCCACTTCATAATGGTGATGCCGTTGTATTTAGTCAGGAAGTTTTTGAACAGTGTCAGGTAGAAAGCAAAAGAAATTTGGGCGACGATGACTAAAAGATCGCCCCAAATGTTGTCAGCCTTGTCATTGCCGTTGCTGCTATGCAAGACAATTAACAACACACCTATGGCTCCGAGCAAGATGCCCGTTGTCTTCTTCCAGGTAATGGGCTCCAAAAGAATAAAAAAGGCAAGAAACATGGTCAGCAGGGGCATGGTTGTGGTCATGATGGCTGCATTGACGGGCGAAGTCAGATTGAGTCCGACAGTAAATGAAATTTGGTTTGTCATGACAGCCAGACATGCTGCACCGGCAAACATGAGATAATCTCTTCTTGCAATCTTCTCGCTCTTGACAAAAAGCGATGATATCCAAAAGAAGATGCAGGCGCCGGCTATGCGGAATGTAACCAACTGCAGGCCATTCATCCCTTCATTCATAACAATTTTAGAGATAGGGGCGGAAAGTCCCCAGAAGATTTCGGCAATAAGAATACAGATATGTGCTTTAAGAATTTTCATCAACCAATTAACGGTCTTTTATGGTACCTGTGCCGAATGACACTTGCATGAAAAAATTATCATTGAACTTCATGTTGACAGCACCGCCGACATAGCTGTCGTGGTTGAGCATGAATGGGTTGGCGTAATTGTAATAGCATGGTAAGAATGCATTGGGATGCACCAGCTCTTTGTAGCCGACGACACTGAACGACAGTCGGTCGTTGTATGCGTAGTTTAGTTCGCCGCCAAGTGTCAACTGATTCCAGTTGATGCCGCCCCATTTCATACTATTGGTGTTTGCTGCCACTATGTATGTCCAGCGTTTTTCAAGCGGTTTAGCGTATGCGAAACTGATACTTTTGCCAAAGCCTACACCGTTCGGGCTATGGTGACCCAAGCCAATGGAGGCAAACATGCTCAGCGAAGCGTTAAAGCCTGCGTGAAGTGGCGAGAGGGTGAAGTGCTCCCATGTGGGCAGCGCACTGTAAAACAATGTGGAATCACCCGTGAAAGCCATTGTGGAAATACCTTCATCACGGATGGAGTCTTGTGCGTCAGAGTATGTGCCGTTTTCTGTTTGGGCAAAAGCAAACAGAGGCATACAGGTGATTACTATCAAAAGAATAAAATGTCTTATCATCCTTTGAACGGCTATTCGCATGCAAAAATAAGGATTTTGGCGCAGATGTTTTGGTAAGAAATGTAAATCTTTTGCGACTAAGGTTAACAGGTTTGCGAAAAATGTTATCTTTGCTTAAGTTTCATAAAAAGTCAGAACTATGGCAAAGGCTGCACAGTATATCAAGAGTATAGAAATAAATAGTCTCTGGAACGGCAGAAAACACATCGTGTGGAATCTTAATCCGGGAGTCAATGTCCTTAGTGGCGTCAATGGCGTGGGCAAATCCACAATATTGAACAAAATGATTAATGCATTGCGCCAAAAGGCTAAACCGGGAGAGTATGAGAATGGCGACTTTCCGGGTGTAACCATGAAATTTGAACCCGAAGATGCTGTCATGGCGCATTTTGACATTGTACGCAGTTTTGACAGCACGTTACTGACAGGCAGTGTGGTAGATAAGATTGCCGACGGCAGGGTGCGCTCCGAATTGGATTGGACTCTCTATGAACTGCAGCGGAGGTATCTCAATTATCAGGTAGACATCGGTAACAAGATGATTGCCTTGCTGAGCAGTTCTGACGAGAACGCGCGTCAGGCGGCAATGGATGTGTCTAAGTCTAAGACACGCTTTCTGGACATTGTGGATAGTTTGTTTCAAGACACTTATAAGAAGATAGACCGCAATAGCAACGAATTACAGTTCTTGCAATATGGTGAAGAGTTGCCACCTTACAAGTTGTCGTCAGGTGAGAAACAACTCTTGATTATTCTGCTGACCGTGTTGCTTGAGGAGAATCAGCACTATGTGTTGCTTATGGACGAACCGGAAATAAGTCTGCATGTGGAGTGGCAACAAAAACTGGTTGATATTATACGTCAACTGAATCCCAATGCTCAAATTATTCTTACCACGCATTCACCGGCAGTGATTATGAACGGTTGGATGGACACGGTGACAGACGTGGCAGATATTACCATAGACGAACCTGAAAATGCTTCATCGGAATGTCACGCAGACTGACGGAGAATATTACAAACAAATATATCAGCGCAGCGTCGCAACTGAGGCCTAAAAACGCTAAGCGCAAGGTGGTGGTTTATGTGGAAAGCTACGATGATATATTGTTTTGGCATACCGTGTTTACCGAAATAAAGTCACCTGACAGATACTTTGAGGTTATGCTTCCGTCCAGAACATCTTTGGGCAAAGGGAAGAAAGTCGCCTTGATGAATGCGCTTCAGGCCGGCTTGGGCGAGAGCCTGATAGCATGCGTGGATGCGGATTACGACTATCTTGAACAGGGCGTAACGGAAATCTCTAATATTATATGTAATAACCCGTGGGTGTTTCATACGATAGTCTATGCCATAGAAAATTACCAATGCTATGCCCCGTCATTGCATACGGTATGTGTGATGGCGACACTGAATGATAAGTTCGTTTTTGATTTTGAGTCCTTCATGGCTGAGTATTCCAAAATAATCTTTCCTTTGTTCGTATGGTCTGTGTGGTGTTACAGATATGAGCGTTACAGCAAATTCAATATTCATGACATGAATTTCGCAACGCGGATAGACAGTTTTAATCTGGAACGTCCCGACAAGATGTTGGAAGTCATCCAGCGGAAGGTCAATCAAAAAATTGCTTGGCTGCAACGCCGTCTACCTGAAGCAAAGAAACATTTGAAAGATGTAGAGGAAGATATTATTCGGCTTGGTGTGACACCTGAGACAACTTATATGTTCGTGCGCGGACATGATATCTTTGACAATGTTGTTTTGCCTTTGGTGGAGAAAGTATGTCGTGAACTGACCAACGAGAGGCAAAATCAGATAAGAAGACTTGCTTTACATAGTGTGCAAGAAAATAACGAATTGCAGTCTTATGAACATTCTTCGGCAGCAGTAGGGGAAATGCTGAAAAAGCACATGGGGTACAAGCAATGCCCGCTGTATCAGAAACTGATAGCGGATATCAAGCAAGTATACAAGATTGAATAAGCCTTGAATTTATTCAATATAAGAAAGGATAGATGGCGAGACTGTCGGTGGTATTCACGATGAAGTAAACGCTGTCTCGTCCTCTTTCCAGACGGTCGCGATATGCCCATAAGGGCAAAGATGCGTACGCAGTGGCTGTGAAAGCTTCCGCATCGTTACTATTGTCATGGTATAGTTGTACGCGGGCTATCCTTGTGCCTTGATTATTGGTTGTGACACCTTTGTCAATGAAGCCCATGACATGTTGTTCCGTCTTTTTCTGAATAAGGAATGTAGCGTTAATGTAGTTGCTCGTCTTCCATATGCTTTGTACAGTGACGGGGTCTGTTATAGCTGTTTCTCCTTCTTCCATCTTAAAGGGCTTGCCGGAAATGGTATGCGAATAACTGGATAATCTAATGCTGTTGCCTTCTCGCACGAAAACAACGATAAAACGATAGGTGGTGTCATTGGTCAGTCCGCCTATAGGATTGATGACGCTGAGTGTTTCACCTTCATCGTTGACAGCTTTATACGTTTGCCCGCTGCCGTTGGTCATCATGTCCATAAATGCCATTTGATAGTTATCTGCCCATGAGTCTCGGTTGTCATTGCACGCACAGAGTAGAGTAGTCATCAGCAGAAATAAGACAGTGGCATGAAGTTTCATAAGCTTTTTTGTTCGGCTGCTTTCAGATAGTTGTACAATGGGTTCGCGTACATTTCCAGCATTTTGTGCTTAAGGAACGTGTGGTCTGGGTTGGGCAGTTGGATGCGTTGCAACTGTGTCTGCAGATACTGTTCGAAACGCTCTTTCTCGTCAGTTGTGTAAAGATTCGTGTAGCGGTTTTCCTCTTTCAACATATCTGAAGCGATATAGTTGTTGGCGTACATCCTGTAATTGCTGTGGATGACATGGTCTATGCGCTGTGCGATGATATTGAAAAAGTCATGCTTAGGTGTGTTGTCTGGTAGAGTCATAATCCACTCATTCAGGCATGAACCTGCCTGATAGTGGATGTGTCCCTTGTAGCCGAACATACCTGTTTTCATGCTGTATACATCATCGTCGCGTGTCTTTTTGTAGTCGGGATTATCTCTTTTCAGTTGGAATTCGCGTGCTTTGAGGAAGTCGCAAGGATCAAACTCGTAAGATATGGCAAGTGGCACGATGTGAAGGTCCATGATGGAGTCTTTGAGCGTTCCTGTGCCGCCCATGCTGAGCATTTTGACAATTGATTCTTGCGTCAAGTCGTTGGAGTCTTTGGCGCGTCCTTCGCGTTGTGCAATCCATACGTTGTCGTTTTTTTGCGTGATGACAAAGTGGATGTATTTGCTCAGTTCTTTACTGCTGACCAGTTGTTCTCGCAAGCCAAGCGCGCGTTTAACGATAATGCCTTTATTGAGTCGCACGAGTTTCTTTATCCAAGGTACAATTAGAAGATTGTCTCCTGTGCACAACTCTGCAGTCTTGGTAAAGCCGATATCTACCATCATCTCACTCAGTAATGCGGCATCCAGGACAATGTCGCGATGGTTGGATATAAAAGTGTAGTTTCCTTCGCGGTCCAAATTGCCTGCCTGCATGTCAATGCCGTCAGAGTATTTAGACAAGAGTTTTTTCAGGAATGAATAAACGAAGGTCTTCTGAAGCTCCAATAAGGATTTGCATTGTTTTGCCTGGGCGATGACGGCTTCAAAAGGCATTTGCGGCAGCGCCGTAGTAATGGCATCCTTAAATAAAGGGTCTTTTTCCAGTTCATTAACAACCTCAGGAATTTCTTCGGGATTGTAAGGACGAATGTCGTCAAATTCAGCAGGTGTTGTCATGACTTGCGATATTTAATTATTATATGATGCAAAGTTAATTAAAATTTGTTTTCTATAATGTCTTTGAGGACATCTCCTATGTTTAACCCTGCGGCACGTATTTGCTGAGGGATAAAACTTGTTGCGGTCATGCCGGGTGTGGTGTTGATTTCAAGCAGGGTAATAGATTCCTGCCCGTCATTGCCTGTGAGAATATAGTCGATGCGGATGATGCCGCTGCATCCTAATATGTCATATATCTCGGATGTGAGTTTTCCTACGCGTCGTGCAGTTTCTTCTGATATTCTGGCTGGTGTGATTTCCTCTACGGCACCGTTGTATTTTGCGTCATAGTCAAAGAATTCATTCTTGCTGACGACTTCCGTGATTGGAAATACTCTGCTGACGTCTTTTGTCTTGTAGCATCCGCAGGTTATCTCGCGTCCGTCAATAAAATGCTCAATCATTGCGTTGTTGTCTTCTGCCATTGCTTTTTCGATAGCCGGACGGATTTGTTCTTTGGTGTTGACTTTGGAAACGCCGAAGCTGCTTCCGTCATCACTTGGTTTGATAAAACAGGGCAGTCCTATCCGCTCTATGATTTTCTCTTCGCTCCACTCATCTTCATGTCCGTGACGGATGATGATGCTGTCGGCGACATTGACACCGAAGGATTTGAGAAATTTGTTAAGGAAATATTTGTTGAATGTCAAAGACTCGACCAACACGTTGCTGGTTGAATAAGGCATACCGATAAGGTCAAAATAGCCTTGTATGACGCCGTTCTCTCCTGGTGTGCCGTGAATGGTGATATAGGCGAAGTCGGGGCGGATGGTCTTCCCGTCTTTCTTAAATGAAAAATCTTCTCTGTTTATGGGGAGTTGTGTGCCGTCCTCAAGGTTGACGGTCCATGACTGTCCTTTTATTTCAGTGATATAGCATTCGTATAGGTCCTTATTCATAAAAGAATAAATACCTTGTGCGCTGCGCAGGGAAACATCATGCTCTGAGGAATCTCCTCCTGCTACGATTGCGATAATCCGTTTCATTTTAAATTTGGTGTAATTATATGCTGTTTTAATTTTTACTGTAATCTTCCCAGAGGTCAACCAGTTTTTGCATGTCATCAGGCAACGGACAGGTGAAATCCATCCACTCGTTTGTCTTGGGGTGTTTGAATCCCAGTGTCCTGGCGTGGAGGGCTTGTCTCGGGCAGGTGTCAAAACATCTGCGGATGAAAATCCTGTAACTGCTGTCAGTGGTGCCTCTTAATATTTGTTCTCCGCCATAACGCTCATCGTTGAATAGCGGATGGCCGATGGATGCCATGTGTGCCCTTATTTGATGTGTGCGTCCTGTTTCCAACTGACATTCCACCAATGTGGTGTGCTTGTATCTTCTCAGGATGCTCCAATGGGTCACTGCCGGCTTGCCCGTCTCGCTGTCGGGAGGGAATACCGCCATGCGGAGCCTGTTCTTCGGGTCTCTGCCTATATTGCCTTCTATGCGTCCTTCGTTGTTTCCCGGGTCGCCCCATATAAGGGCATTGTATCGCCTGGATGTTGTTTTATTGAAAAATTGAAGTCCGAGTTTTGTCTTGGCGCTCGCTGTCTTGGCAATAACCAGCAGACCGGAAGTGTCTTTGTCTATCCTGTGTACGAGTCCCACTTCGGGATTGTTGATGTTGAAGTCGGGTTTGTCTTTCATGTGCCATGCGATGGCGTTGACCAGAGTACCGCTGAAATTGCCACATCCCGGGTGGACAACCATGCCCGCAGGTTTGTTGACGACCATCAATTCGTTGTCTTCGTACACAATGTCCAGCGGAATATCTTCTGCCTCAACTGTTGTGTCGTAGGGGGGATGGTCAAGCCACACTGTTACGATATCAAAAGGTTTGACACGGTAGTTGCTCTTGACCTGCTTGTCGTTGACTCTGATAAAACCGGCCCGCGCTGCATTCTGAATGCGGTTGCGCGATGTGTCAGGAAGATGCAGGTATAAAAATTTGTCAACTCTCAGTAGAGACTGTCCTTTGTCGGCTTGGACACGGATATGTTCATATAACACATTCTCCTCGTCTTCTTGAGGGTCTGATAATAATATGTTGTCGTCTGAGTTCATATTGTGTGTCAAAGCGGTTCCGTATCTGATCCGAAATCATATTCTCCGGTGACGATAGCACTGTCGGCCTCTAATCCGTAATCATCATATTCTTCAGTGTCAAAATAGGTTCCGTCACCCACCACCAGCGTGACTCTTGAGTCGGAGGGGATACGCTCGCCTGCCGTGACATTCCTGCCGTTGATTTTGACGGCATATACCCAGTCTTTTTCACCGTTGATGTATTCTTGGGCTGTCAGTTTGAGTCCAAGCACGGTCAACTTCATGGTAGCTTCACGTACGGAGCTGTTGTCGGCTATATCAGGCATGGATATCATTGGCGGCTGTGAGGAGTTGACTGTAAGTTTGATGATGCGGCCCACTTTGACATGGCTGCCTGCTGTGATAGACTGATTGTAGATGGTGTTGGGTATCTGGTTCTTTACATAGACGGAATCGTCTATTTTAGCAATCAGGCCTATTTTCTGAAGTCTGTCGACGGCCTGTGAGACGGTGAGTCCCTTGAGGTTAGGGACGTCTATCTCTTCGCCGTGACGGGTGTATTTGTGTAATCCTGCCAGGGAGGCTGCTATCATGACAGCAGCGATGAGTCCCATTCCGAGAAGATTTAAAAAAAATATCTTTCTGAAAGATGTTTTCTTTGTCTTACTCTCTTTGGCTTTTTGGGCGGTATCGGTTTCTTCGTTCTTTGCCATATTATTACAAAAGTAATAAAGATGTGTCACATGACAAAGTCTTTATTTCTTTTTTTGCGCCTGTAAACAAGAAAAGAAGTAAGGCTTTCTTGTGGAAGACTTACTTCTTTTTGTTATTGCTGCGGACAGCCGTTAGGCGTGCAGTGTCTTATTTGCCGTGGCGCTCGTCGCTGACTGTTAGCTTTTTGCGACCTTTAGCACGACGTGCAGCCAGAACCTTACGGCCACCTGCGGTTGCCATGCGCTGACGGAAACCGTGCTTATTGTTTCTCTTTCTGTTGTGAGGTTGAAATGTTCTTTTCATATCTTTATATCTTTATTATTTCGTATTTTGGGCGTGCAAAGTTACTTATTTTTTTTTAACTGACAATAAAAATTATATTTTTTTGCTTGTCGGTTGGATAAATATTATGCGGCGTTGATTCAGGCTGCGTCGGCGAGGGCCGGCCCTGCCGTCTGCCCGGCAGCAGGACATACCTGTATCTTATATTGGTGTCTTCTTGGCAGAAGGGACCACGTTGCCGCGTGGGGTTTTCGGTTCCATCCTTTGGAATTTACATTCCGGCCCTTGGAATATAAAATATATCGGGAAGGGTAAGGTCATTCCTGCGCGGAGAAAATTTTCTTGTCTGCTGTTCGTGCCTGTCCGGCCGTGACGGAAATTTAAAAAAGTTTTAACCGGCCGCACGGAATATTTGTCAGGATTTATTTAAATTTGTATTGGGAAAGTTTCCGTAAAAATTATAACAATATTTAAATATAGATGCAGGATTTCGTACATCTTCATGTCCATACCTATTATTCCATTCTTGATGGTCAGTCGCCGGTCGGTAAACTGGTAGACAAGGCTGTCGCTGACGGGATGAAAGGCATGGCTATCACCGACCACGGCAATATGTTCGCCATAAAGGAGTTTTTTGACTATGCCGGTAAGGTTAACAAAACACGCAAGAAGGAGGGACTTGAGCCCTTTAAGCCTATATTCGGTTGTGAGATGTATGTTGCGCGCCGGCGCAAGGAGGACAAGGAGAATGAAAAGGGCGATCGTGGCGGCAATCACCTGATTGTCTTGGCAAAGAACCTTCAGGGATATCATAACCTTATCAAATTGGTCAGCCGTGCATGGACGGATGGTTTTTACGGTCGTCCGCGTACAGACAAGGCAGACTTGGAGAAGTACCACGAGGGACTGATAGTGTGCTCGGCATGTATTGCCGGCGAGGTGCCTGAGAAAATCATCAAGCGTGACATGAAGGGTGCGCGTGAGGCGATAGAATGGTATAAGAGGGTCTTTGGCGACGACTATTATCTGGAACTGCAGCGCCATGAGGTCAAGAGCGTGAAGCAGCGTGCCAACCGCGACACTTTCCCCTTGCAGCAACTGGCAAACGGTTTCCTCATAGATTTGGCTAAAGAGTACAATATTAAATTGATATGCACCAATGACTGCCATTTCGTTGACGAGGAGAATGCCGAGGCCCACGACCATCTGCTGTGTCTGTCAACGGGAAAAGATCTGGATGACCCCAACCGACTGCTTTATACAAAACAGGAGTGGTTTAAGTCCCGTGCGGAAATGAACGAGGTGTTCAGTGATATTCCGGAGGCGTTGTCCAATACACTCGAGATATTGGACAAGGTGGAGATGTATGACATAGAGAGTGATGCCATTATGCCTAATTTCCCTATACCTGCCGACTTTGGCACAGAGGAGCAATGGCGTAAGAAATATACAGAAGAGCAACTCTTCAAGGAGTTCACCAGTGACGAAAACGGCGAGAATTCGCTTCCACAAGAAGAGGCGGAAGCCAAAATCTACAAACTGGGAGGATACGAGAAACTGTATCGTATCAAATTTGAGGCTGACTACCTTGCCAAATTGGCATACGACGGTGCGAAGGCTATTTACGG
>CACXEH010000073.1 GCA_902766625.1 uncultured Bacteroidales bacterium
GTTTATAATCTCCATCGAAGGAAGCATCCACTTTAAGTCATAATAACAACTCAAATTCTGCTTATTTTAGTGTTTTTTGTGGTTTCGCAAAGTTAAAAGTGTTAAATCTTCGACTTTTTTATCGCTCACAGAATCTACGTCCTCACTTTTCTACCGTTTAATAACGAAAGTGCTGATAGATAATTAGTTATAGATACTGTGAGTGTAGCGCTATGACGCAAATTGTCTGCAAGGCTGTGACACCTCCCACATGTAGTGTTGATGCTTTTGGGGGCATCAATAAAAATAGCTGTACATTGTTCGTTCCTACAGGCAGTCTGGCATCTTATCAGGCAGCTGACCAGTGGAAAGATTTCTTCTTCATAAAAGAAGGAAGTGAGAACACAGGTATCAGCCGCGTGATGGCTGACGATATCCAGATTCGTTCAGGAAAAGGCATTATTGAAATCACAGGTATATCTGACGGGGCGGATATCTCCGTGTATGCTCTATCCGGCCAATTCATCAGTTCGGCAAAAGCCGTCGGAAGAAGGGCTTCACTGGTCACAAACCTCACTAAAGGCAACATCGCTATTGTCAAAATAGGCACAAAATCTGTAAAAGTGCTCATGCAGTAAAGACAGACCAGACGACATTGCAACAGCCTTCATTGTTGAAGCTGTTGAAGAACAATAGGACCATCCCCGTGACAAGAGCTACGGGGATGGTCCTTTATAACTCCGAAAAAAAGTATCAAGTAAGGAGCAACGGAAAGATACATCTACGGTGAGGCCAAAGTTCTGGATGGGCATAAAGATGGGTTGAGACAGAGAGTTCAAGGCAACAAATAAGTCCGCTATGACTTCAACGGATGAAGAGATAGCGGACTCAAAAGGATTGTATGCCTGTTGATGTTTACAGGCGAAGATTATTTATTTACAAAGAGACTTGCAGAGTTCAGGCTCGTTGGTCGTAATGAAATCAACCTTCTTGTCGATGTAATACTGCATAATTTCTGGATCATCGATTGTCCAGATGTTGATCTTCAAGCCAAGGTCTTTGCATTGCTGCAACCACTCAGGATGCTTTTGCATCATTACCTTCTGCTCATAGTCCACGCCAGTAAGGCCGGCAGCCTTTACTTCCTGTGGAGTCTTGTCGCCGTTCAGGTAATAGATTTCTGTACCTGCGGGAGCCTCTTTTGCCAACTGCAAACAAGCATCCCATGAGAAAGCGATATAGTCAGTGCGCTTCTCCAGACCGGCTTTCTTCACCAGACGCAATACCTCTCTGACACATGCCTTGAGACGCTCAGGGTCCTTGTGGGTCTTGATTTCACATACCAACTGGCATTTGCCTTTCTTTACGGTCTTAAGATAACTCTTCAGGGTAGGCATCTTCTCGCCGTTATCAAGAATTACCTTCTTACATTCCTTGGAAGGAGATTTCTGGATCTCGCAACCCTTGAACACACGGTCATGATTGACATAAACCACGCCGTCAGTACTGATCCATACGTCTATCTCAGAACCATAGATATTCAGTGCGTCTGCTTTCTTATAAGCAGCAAGACTGTTTTGAGCTGAACCTGGAGCGTTTGCCTTAACACCCGGAGCTTTCCAATAACCACGATGAGCCACTACTTTGGTGTCAGCGTAACCGACACTTGCCAGCAGCAACATCGCCAAACTTAGAAATAAAAATCTTGATTTCATTTTTGCTGTATTTTATTGTTAAATCTGTTAGTACAAAAGTAATATTTTTTTCTGAACTAAATCTTCAATCAACCTCTTTTATCATTATTTTCACGTTGTCAATGCAACAAACTCTGCATGACTCTGCGCGGCGAGGTCACAAGGCGCAATCTTCAGTTGGAGTCCGCGCTGGCCCGCACTGACAAAAATATGCGGGAATGCCGTTGCACTGTCATCGATAAACGTAGGGAACTGTTTCTTCATACCAATCGGAGAACATCCGCCACGGATATAGCCCGTCAGGGGCAATAACTCTTTCATAGGCAACGGCTCGCATTTCTTGTTACCGCTGACCTTTGCCGCAAGTTTTAGATTGACTTCTTTTCCTCCGGGTACCACACAGACAAAATATTTGACTTTGTCACCTGTCATAACAATGGTTTTGAACACTTGCCGTATGTCTTCTCCCAGAGATTCTGCCACATGAGTCGCTGCGAGGTTGTCAGGGTCAACTTCATATGAGACTAATTCGTATGCTACTTTAGCCTGGTCTAACAACCGCGCCACATTTGTCTTTTTTATATTATGCGTTGCCATGCGACAATTCCTTTTTAATAAACGGCGCTGTTGCACCTATGTTAGACACTGCCACTTCTTCAGGTGTACCGGTAACTACAATCTGACCGCCGTCATTGCCACCCTCTGGTCCAAGGTCAATGATGTAATCAGCAGTCTTGATGACATCCAGGTTATGCTCAATGATTATAACCGTATTACCTTTGTCAACCAAACGATTGAGGACATTCATCAAAACCCTGATATCCTCAAAATGAAGTCCTGTGGTGGGTTCGTCCAAGATGTATAATGTTTTTCCAGTATCTCTCTTGCTCAACTCTGTCGCAAGTTTAACACGCTGGCTTTCTCCGCCTGACAAAGTTGTTGACGACTGTCCGAGTTTGATATAACCCAAGCCGACATCTTGCAAGACTTTGATTTTATGCAATATATTCGGTATGTTCTCAAAAAACTCCACAGCCTGATTAATAGTCATGTCAAGGATATCGGCTATGCTCTTACCCTTAAAGCGGACCTCCAACGTCTCACGGTTGTATCGTTTGCCGTGACAGGTCTCACATGGAACCATGACATTAGGCAGGAAATTCATCTCTATCATCTTGTATCCGTTTCCTTTGCACGTTTCACAGCGACCGCCGGATATATTGAACGAAAAATGACCCGGGCTGTAGGCGCGAATGAGTGCCTCCGGAAGATTGACGTAAAGATTGCGTATATCCGTGAACACACCTGTATAAGTTGCCGGATTAGAACGGGGAGTGCGCCCTATCGGGCTTTGGTCAACGTTGACAACTTTATCCAGAAATTCTATACCTTCTATGCTGTCGTAAGGCAACGCCTCTTGGATGGATCTGTAGAAATGTTGGGACAAAATAGGCAAAAGGGTATCTGTAATGAGCGTAGACTTACCACTGCCCGATACACCTGTGACGCATATCATTTTCCCCAGAGGAAAATCTACCGTAATATTTTTAAGGTTGTTGCCGCGCGCGCCTTTGATGGTCAGCGTATGACCATTGCCCTTTCTGCGATTTTGCGGCACAGGAATTTCTAATTTTCCCTGCAGATAGTTTGCAGTGAGCGTTTGCGATTTCATCATGTCCTCTATCTTGCCTTGAAAGACAATCTCACCACCTTTGCGACCAGCCAAAGGACCAACATCCACGAGATAGTCGGCATTGAGCATCATGTCTTTGTCATGTTCCACAACAACTACGGTATTGCCGATATCTCTCAATTCTTTTAGTGCCTTGATAAGCCTGACATTATCTCTCTGGTGTAAGCCTATACTTGGCTCGTCCAGAATATACAGGACATTGACCAGCTGACTACCTATCTGGGTTGCTAAACGAATGCGTTGACTCTCACCGCCGCTGAGTGTTGCAGAACCTCTGTTGAGACTAAGATAATCCAAGCCGACATTTAGCAAAAAACGCAAGCGTGTCTGTATCTCTTTTATTATTTCTGCACCTATCTTCTTCTGGACATCATTCAGATGATTAGGCAAATCGGCCATCCAGGCATACAGCGCATTGAGATCCATACACGACAAGTCGTATATGTTTTTTTCGTTGATAAAGAAATGGAGTGCTTCCTTATTCAGGCGTGCACCATGACAGCATGGACACATCATAGTTTTGTTGAATTGATCAGCCCAGCGTTTTGCCGCTGCCGACATTTCCCTATCGGACATCTGTTGGATATACTTGACTAATCCGTCAAACTGGATAAAGTAATCGTTTGAAGCATGTAGCAACTCGGCCTTAATACGTATTTCACGCTCGCTTCCGTCGAATATCTCATCCAGAGCTTCCTGAGGAATGTCTTTAATCGGTGTATCCAACGTGCAGTCATATTTTTCTAAAAGAGAGGCAATCTGCCAGAAGACCAATGAACCTTTGTATTTTCCCAACGGCACAATACCGCCGGCTTTTATTGACAATTTATCGTCAGGAATGATTTTGTCGTAATCAATTACACTGACAGTTCCCAGTCCTTTGCAA
The DNA here is from genome assembly GCA_902766625.1 of uncultured Bacteroidales bacterium. Classification (GTDB taxonomy): domain Bacteria; phylum Bacteroidota; class Bacteroidia; order Bacteroidales; family Bacteroidaceae; genus UBA6382. Next base: position 4,253 of record CACXEH010000073.1, read on the forward strand.
CGGGGACAAGAACCTGATACTGAATTAAAGGAGAAATCGTTTGGCGATGGGTCACGATAGGATATACCCGACACAGGATCCATCAGGTGCTTACTGTAATACCGGACATCGTCAGTCTCAGCATCCTGAATCATCATAAGTCCCTCTCCATGTTGGAAAGTCGTCGTAACGCTTTTGGCAATACGTGGCGTATCGTCCGCCTTTACCGCCATTTTATCAACCACGACCTCTATGCTGTGATTACTGTAACGATCCACTTTCATACCTTTTGTAATCTCCTGCACCACTCCATCGACACGGACATACAGAAAACCCTTTTTACGGATACTTTCAAACAATTCCCTATAATGCCCTTTCCGGTTACGAACCAAGGGAGCAAGCATATATATACGTCGTCCCTCGTATTGGCGGGAAATCATCTCAACGATTTTCTCCTCTGTGTATTTCACCATTTTCTCACCGGTTTCATAAGAGTAAGCTTCGCCTATACGCGCAAACAACAGACGGAGGAAATCATACACCTCTGTCACTGTACCCACTGTTGAACGCGGATTCTTGTTGGTCGTCTTCTGGTCTATACTGATAACAGGACTCAACCCAGTTATCTGGTCAATGTCAGGACGCTCTATATTCTCAATGAAATTACGGGCATAGGCAGAGAAAGTCTCTATGTATCTGCGCTGGCCCTCTGCATAAAGGGTATCAAATGCCAAGGAACTTTTGCCACTGCCACTCAGACCCGTAATTACGGTCAAACTGTCTCTTGGTATAGTTACGTTGACATTTTTTAGGTTGTGTACCCGGGCTCCGACAACGTTGATATTATTTTCCACCGCAGTCTAATCTTTGATATATTTCCTGATAAGATTTATGGCTTTCTTTATTTTGAATTTACGACCGTCTGCCCCCGTGGCTTCTATATAACAGAAATAGACGCCATCAGCCACATCGTTACCGGAGTATTTCCCATCCCAGCCGGAATTAATGTCTGTCCATTCAAACAATTTTTTCCCCCAACGGTTGAAGATGTACCCATGGAATTTCACAATACTGCGATGACCGTCTTTTACCTTAAATAATTCGTTCGAACCATCGCCATTAGGTGTGAATGTATTAGGTACATTCATTGAAGACTCGTATGCCGTCACGGAGAAAGGTGTCGTCATTGCATATTCCACGGTGTCCGTATTGTGAACAAAATATGCTGTCAAACTAATATATATTGTTTTAGCTTGATTAAACGTGTAAGTCATATCTGCATCATGGCGTATCAGGAATGGTTCTGCTGATTTCCCGTCTTCATACAAACGCCACTCGTAAAAGGCCGTATATGTCCCAAGGTTTTCTGGATTAGCAGTGAAGTTTGCCTTGATGGGTGCTGAACCCGAATATTCAGTCACAATTTCCTTACCTGTTTCTGTTTCAATTTCCATCTTGGGGGAAACTGTCGGCAACTGCCCATAAATACTTTGTACGCTCAAAAGGCATAATATCACTATGATAATCTGGAAATGTTTCATAAATGCTCTATTTGGATAGTGCAAAAATACGAATTAATTATTACTTTTGCCATTAATTTCAGGAAAGAGATAAAATGAAAGAGTTATTAATTGCTTTTCTTCTGCTGATAGGTTTCTCTACAGAATTAGCGCTTTCGCAAAAGATTGTGCGCGTAGGCATCATGCTTCCGTTTAAAAATCAAGAAGGCAATGTCAGCCCGCGGGCTATTGATTTCTACCGTGGCATCGTCATGGCAACCGATAGTCTGAGGAAAGACGGCACATCTTTCAGGATATACACTTACAACACTGCAAACACATCCATCAACACAATCCTGAATGATACTATCATTCCCCATCTGGATATTATCTACGGCCCGGACGACAAGATGATGCTCAAAGTCATCAGCGACTTCACTTCTTCTCGTGGCACAAAAGTTATTGACGCCTTTGCACCGACATGTGATGTCATTCAAAGCAATCCTAATTTTTATATCGTCTACGCTCCCGAGCACATCGTCGCCAATGACGCCGCCAATCTCTTCGACGTGCATTTTGCAGACGTGAAAAAGAATGTCATCATCGTAGATACAAAAAAGGTGGCACATCCCTTTGTCGCAGCGGTTAAGAACGTTTCCAAGAAAGTGCGTTTCCTGCAAACAGGTTTCACACAAAACCAACTGGCTTCACGCTTGAGCAAGAACAAGACTAACCTACTGATTCTGTCGTCTGCCGACAAGGAATCTGCCGTTGACATCATGGAACAAATCGCATTTTACAAAAAGAATAATCCAGAATACGATATCCGACTCATTGGCTACCCTGAGTGGTCTGAGTATAGTGCATTCCTCGCTGACAAGATGCATTTTCTGGACACATATGTCTATACCTCCTATTACAATAATCCACTTGCGCAAAGAAATAAAGATTTTCAGAAAGCCTACAAGCAGTTGTTTAATAAAGACATGGATGCCACCCGTCCCGTCATGGCTTTGTTTGGCTTCGACTGTGGTTATTTTATGCTGAAAGCTCTGGCACGTTACGGCAGAGACTACGCAGGACAAGATGTTTACGCCGCACCTTTGCAGAATGCATTCCAATTCAAGACATTCGGCAATTCTGGCGGAATGATGAACCATTTTGTCCAGTTTGTTCACTATACAACCGACAACAAAATTGAGCTAATTAAATTAAAATGACGCATATCCGACGCTTCGCCATATTAGCCTTGATGTTTTTCACCATGCTTGCCGTTAAAGGACAAGTTGGAGAATCACGCTCACGCCTTGGTGTAGGAGTCAATGGTGGCATGGCATTCAACACTATCAGTTTTGATCCGACCATAAAACAATTTCAGCACAAAGGTTTATCCTTCGGTTTAAGTATGCGTTACACCTGTGAAAAATACTTTACGACCATCTGCGCCTTGCAAGCTGAAATCAACTATACCCAACTGGGATGGAAGGAAGAGATTTTAGACGCTTACGGAGCCGAATTGGAAGACACCTACCAACGGGACATGAATTACATCCAACTACCCTTGCTCTGTCGCCTCGGCTGGGGCAAGGAGAGCGGTGGACTGCAATTTTTCATTCTACTTGGTCCTCAATTTGGATATTACATCAGCAGTTCAGCAAAACAAAGCGACATTTGGACACTTAATTCCGAAGGTCATCCAAATCGTCCAAACAATGTCTACCAACAATACGACATGAAAGACCCTGACAACAAATTTGAATATGGACTTACAGGAGGTTTAGGGTTGGAATTCAGCACCAAACACGGTCAGCATATCATGGTAGACGGTCGCTATTACTATGGATTGAGTGACATTTTCGACAATGGCAAGAAGGATGTCTTTGCACGTTCGGCCCACATGACCATTTCAGCCCGCCTCACCTATCTGTTTGACCTTTTCAACAAATAGTTCAACACTTCAGCCGGATATCATTAATAACCATCCCGGCGAGAGAAAATCCGAACACTGCCGTTACCTGATTAAGAGACCCGTTTATCCGCTTACCCTCCTCACCTGCAAGTATATTTCCTTTATTTTCCATCGGCAATTCCTTACTATAAACACACTGGAATTTACGTGCAGGATAAGTTTTGTTATGTTTGAATCGCTGGCGCAATGCCCGAGCCAAAGGGTCACCAATGACGTTATAGAACTCTGTCTTGCTCACTCGGAAAGGGTCTGTCCGTAACGCTGCACCCATGGAAGAATAGAGCGTGACCGACGGCACGCTTGTCGCATGGAGGATAAGATTTGCCTTGTCCTTCAATGAGTCAATCGCATCAATTACATAATCGTAATGCTCTAAATGAAACTCGTGGGCGTTTTCTGCGCTATATGCCATTCGCATTGCCCTTATATCCGCATCAGAACTAATATCCTGCAACCGCTGCTTGAGTACGTCCACTTTAGCCATGCCTATCGTCTTTCTTGTTGCCATCAACTGACGATTACAGTTAGACATACAAATCAAATCATAATCCACAATAGTCAGTTGCCTGATACCTGATCGCACGAGACATTCCGCGCACCATGAACCAACACCACCCACACCAAAGACTATAACTTTAGTCTCTGCTAACCGATGTATCGCTTCCTCTCCTAAGAGCAATGCCGTCCTGCTGGTAAACATTTCTGCGTCTGACATCATAAATCCACACGCAAAAGTACAAACTTTATTAAATTTATAACTATTTTTGCACCATATTAAGTATCACGCACTAATTACACAAAGATTATGACTTTGACAACAAGACTATCCTTCTTATTTCTGATTTCTTGTTTTCCGTTTATGAATACAACAATTATCGCACAAGAGAACAACTGCTTCGGTATCGTTGCAGGTTGTAAGGCAACGACAGACGGCAGTGTCTTGCTCGGACACAATGAAGACGACGGCGGTGAACAGATGCTCAACATATATATCGCCGCAAAGAATCCACAGAAAGGCACTCATAAGTTCATCTGGGCTGAGTTTCCCGGAATGGAAGTCGCTGACGCATTTATGAACGAATATGGTGTCGCCGTTGCTTCCGACAACTGCCCCTCACGCGAGGATAAAGAAGATTACACTGACGGAGGTATTCTCTTCAATATCCGCATGGACGTGGCAAAATATGCCACTTCTGCACGCGATGCCGTCAGACTGATTGGCATGAATGTGGAGAAATATGGTTACCGCGACAGCGGTCGCTCATATATTGTGGCGGACACACACGAAGGCTGGGTCGTTTCCATCGTCAGAGGCCGTCACTGGATTGCTCAGCGTGTACCTGATGACAAAGTGATGACGATACCCAACTATTATGTCATTGACAAAATAGATCTGAACGATACCGACAATTTCATTGGCAGTGCTGACATCGTGACTTATGCGGAGTCACGTGGTTGGTATAATCCTGCCACCGACGGTGAGTTTTCTTTCAGAAAAGCATATGGTGCCCCCAAGACGCTTACGAGCGCATCCAACACAGGACGTCACGCAGGAACTTTGGTCCATTTCGCCGGCAAAGATTTCCGCTACGATGTGGAGACAGTGCCCTTCGTTGTAACACCAGCCCGCAAGATTACGACACAAGATGTCATGGAGGCCCTGTGTACACATCGTGTCGGCGGTGACAGGACAAAAGTACAACCGCTGGTATGCAACAACCGTACCGTATTGTCAACTGTCTGTCAGCTCCGGGACTGGATGCCGCGAGAGTTAGGATGTGTCATGTGGATATGCCCCGGCAAACCGTGCACAGAGTTGTACATCCCCTGGTATATGGGTATGACCGAATCCCCGAAAGAATGGACGCGCTTTGCTGACTGGACCGAAGCGGAAGCCAAACATATGTCAGATGCTGAAAACAAGCAGGCACGCTATCCGCAAGGCGCATATTGGAAATATGTGAAGCGTTGGGAGAATGACGGCAACAAGCATCACGCTTTGTCTGACAAGCATTACCAAAAGCGACAGAAAGCACAGCGTAAATTGTTTGAACAACAAGTTTCATTTGAAAAAAGTCTGATAGACAAACCTTCAACTGAAATCAGCAAAACGCTGAACACTTACACCGCATCCCTGATTAAAAAATATCAGCCGGGCAAATGAAAGCGATATTCTATATCTTTTTGCTCACACTTTTTTGCGCCTGCAGCGAACGGACGCCACGGGAACATTCCTCCGAATTGCCTCCGATATTTCCTGATTACACCAACGTGACGATACCGCCGAATATCGCACCACTGAATTTCGGCATACGCGGCGCAGAGTATATCAGGGTGACTATCTCTTATGCAGATAAAACTCTCATGGAACTGAGTGGTGACGAATATATCCGCATCTCCGCCAAAGCATGGCGCAAAATGCTTGATACACACAAAGGCAAAGCATTGACCGTCAATGTGGCTGCATGGACGAAAGAACATCCCGATGGTCTCCAGTACAATAGTTTTACTATTCATATTGCCGAAGAGACGATTGACGGACATGTGGCATACCGCCTCATACCACCAGGCTACATCGGATGGAACAAAATGGCCATCATGCAACGTGATTTGAGCAATTTTGATGAAACGCCCATTATTACGAACAATGAGAATGAGGGCGGTTGCCTTAACTGCCACAATTTCTGTCAAGGCAATCCAGATTGTTATATGCTGCATGCCCGCAATAAGGGTGGCGGTACGGTTATCGTCAAGGACGGCAAAATGGAGAAAAAAGATATCTCCATCCATGCCCACAATGCCACTTATCCTAACTGGCATCCTGACGGACGCTTCATCGCCTTCTCCGTCAATGATGTACATCAGTCGTTTTATTCTCATTGCGTGTCTAAGATTGAAGTGTTTGACAATTTTTCTGATTTAATTATTTATGATACAAAGACGGACCGGATTATTGAGGACTTACGTTTTGCCGACACATTGCAGATGGAGACGTTTCCCGCGTTCTCACCCGATGGCAAGTACCTCTATTTCTGTTCTTCGCCGACACACATTCTGCCGTTTGATGTGGACTCTATGGCTTATTCCATTCTGCGGGTTCCCTTTGATGTCAAGACAGGCAGAACCGGCACACCCGTAGACACCGTTTACAATGCACATATACAAGGCGGCAGCGCATCGCATCCGAGAATATCGCCCGACGGACAATATCTGCTCTTTGCATGGGCAGAAAGCGGCACTTTCCCGATACAACACCCTGAATCAGAGTTAATGATGATTGATCTCAAGACAAACAAGCTGTACAAACCTGACAATATCAACGCTCAAGGAGCTGACAGTTATCATAACTGGAGCAGTAACGGCAAATGGGTTGTCTTTGCCTCACGCAGGATTGAAGGCAGAACTACAAACCTGTTTTTCTCATATTTTGCCAACGGTCAGTTCTGCAAGCCTTTCATGCTGCCTCAGAAAGACCCGGAGCAAAACGTGCAACGCTTTTTCTCCTATAATGTACCCGAATTTATTAAGGGCAAGGTTGACGTAGACCGCGACGCCATGTCCGCAATGCTCCAATCCAAGAAGTAACGGCTATGACAAAGATTGATAAAATTTTGTATCTCTTTTTCTTCTTAGCGATAATCGTGGGTATGTCTGTGGTTTACCCATACAGCATCGCGCAGTTGGAAGCGACAGATTATTTCGTCTTTAGTGACGATTATCTGGCTATGAAGATTGCCGAACTTCCTGGCGTCACAGCGCTTCTGAGTGATTTCCTCATGCAGTTTTACCGTTGGCAAGGGGTCGGGATGCTTATTGAAGCAACGGTACTGACACTCATGGCATTGATGCTTTCTGACATCCCTAAGCGGATAGGACACCAGACATACCATGCTCTGGGGTTGTTCTTGCCTATGGCATTGTTGTTCATCTCGCTCTCTCAGTTGGAATTCCATCTGCAAAGTCTGTTCATGGTTTTGGCTATATGGTCTTTTTTCAGGCTCAGCAAACCGCTGTACCAATACATTTATCTCCTTCTGTTTGAACTGACGGCTTTGCTGGTGATGCCGTGGACAATGATGATTCTGGCATCTGTTACTATGGCGGTTGGATGGGTGTTACGCTCGCGCAACCTGCGCTCGGTCTTCGCAGCACTGGCCTTTATCATACTCACACTGATATGGAGTTATTATGCCGTCGGACTGATGAGCGACACTATAGGCTTCGTGCAGTTAAACAAGAGATATTTATACGCTCCTGTCGAAGACCTCAGCGTGTGGATTTATCTGGCATTCTTTGTCGGCGCATTGTTGCTGACGTGTATTCCGTTCAAGATAAACAAATGGGCGACATATGGTATTCAATGTGCAATCCTCGCCATTGGATGCACTGTGTTTGTCCTCATTTTTACAAATAAGCAACTACGGCTGGAGGAAAAGAGCCAGAGGCTTGCCGCACTGGCTGAAAAGAAGGACTGGAAACAAATCATGAAAGAACTGCCGGGAAAAGAAGCGGTATCAAACAAGGTGTACATGTGTTACGCCATGTTGGCGGAAGCTGCATTGGGCACCTTGCCGGAAAACGTGTTCAAGTATCCTGTTGTATTCTCTGAAAATCTGCTTTACCGCGACAATAGCAAGGATTTCTGTCGCAATTTCAACAGGCAGTTTTACGAGAACATAGAAATCTATGACGAGTGTTTCCGCCAGTCCTATGAATATGGCATACAAAGCCGTAACGGTCTGTGCTTTGCTGCCATGCGCCAGATGATTAAATATGCCGTTCTGACCGACAATTATCCTGTCGCGGAGAAGTATATTGAGAAGATTGCCTGCTCGCCGACTCATGTGTCATTGGCGAAGAAATGGAGACACGCATTAGAGGCACAGAAGAAGAGAAATGCCCAATCACAAAAACCTTTGCGGGCAAACACATTTGTAGGCGCTTATCTGATAGGACTTGAGATGATGGGGCAGTTGGAGTTTGGTCATCAGAGTCAGATGATTATTGACTACGCACTGATATCGTTCCTGTTGGACTGCGATTTGGACAATTTTATGAAACTTTTAATACAGTATCATGCCTACGAAGGCCGGCAACTGCCTAAGGCCTATGCGGAAGCCGTGGCAATGATTATTTCTGATACGGGCGATGAGACCATACGCCAATATGTTTCATATCCTCCCCAATACGATATGCAATTCCGCCAGTTTGACGCACAATACATGGCGGAAAAAGAAGGCAAGGATATTCCAGGCGGAAAGACTGATTTCAGCGGCACATATTGGAATTATTTTGTCAAGGCATCACAGCTCGCCCCCACCGGCGCAGGCAATTAAAACTGACGTTTTAATAGGCCGTAGGAAATTCTGCTATGCGCAATGTCGTGCAACCATACGGCACCAGACGCACGGTTTTCACCGGTGCCTTGCTTAATGAGCGAATCGGACTGAAGGGCAACGGACCAGTCTCATGCCCGTCATAAAGCTTCCAGAACGGCACTTCTTTGGCCTTGGCTGTGAGTTCTATCGGTGTACCGGCCAACGACCACGGATAGATGCCTGAATGAAGTTTGGTCTGGTCAATTTTGACCTCGAAGATACTTTTCATGTCTTTGACTTCAAGCAGGGCATAGTTCCACGCCGTCTCCGGATAAACTTCCCACGCATATTCACCGTGTGCTTTCAACGGCTCGTCATAGATTTTCCTTGACCACTTTTCTTCTATACGCAACGCATATACCAATGGTCCTCTCTCAACGGAGAGACTGTTCTCATACCAGCGCGATGTCTTGATTTCCATAGGCAACTGCAATTCAATCTTGTCACCGCTTTTCCATGTGCGGTTCAGGGTAAACAGTGCCGTACCGCTGTTGATGTCAAACGGCATTCCATTGACCTTCAGCTTCGGAGATTTACACCATGCAGGGATACGCATCTCTAACGGGAACGCCAGACTGGCAGTTCCCTTAAGCATAATGGTCATGACAATATTTTCATCAAACGGATACATGGTTTCCTCTTTGACAATCACGGTCTTGTCGTTGATTTTTGTTGTGACTGACGACGGCGCATAAGCCATGGCTGTCAATGCACCCTTGTCGCTCCTCATCCACAGATTACGCACAAACTTAGGCCATCCTTGGTGGAAGTTGCTCAGGCAACACGGATAACCGCTCAATATACCGAAGTCCAATGCTGTGCCGTCTTGTTTCTGGTCGAAATTATGTCCATGACCTGATTTCACGATGACCTGATTGATCTGCTGGTAATATTGTTTGCCCATAAAGTCATCTGTTATCTGTGTCGGCAGGGCATTATAGGCTACTCTCTCCAGATAATCGGCATAAACGGTATTGCCAGTCGTGCGAGCCATTTCCTCCATGGAGTACATCAGTTCCACTGCAGAGCAGAGTTCCGAACCATTTAGCGGATTATTGCCGTGCAAAGCCTCGTCACCGCCATACATACCGTTGGGGAAGCCGTTGAAGCGTCGTATATCCTCTAAACCTTTGTTCACGGCAGCCAAGTAACGGTCTTGCGGATCGCATCGCCAATATACCACAGGCTCTTTCAACCCTTGCGCCAAATTGACACAATGGATAGAACGTAACCTGCTGACGCCCTCGCTTTCAAAATATGCCGTGAAATCAAATGCCTGCTTATGAAGCAGGTCAGCCAATTCCAACAGGTAGTCTTCATGGGTGATGTCATACAACCATAATACCACAGAGAGATTGTCGCACTCGCGGAAACGCGCCCAGAATGTCCAGTTGCCCAATGGCTTCTCCGGCAGCGTCTTGAGCTGATATTTGAAATATTTTTGTAAAAACGGTATGACTCTCTTGTCAGCGGTAGCCTCATAATAGTCACGCATAATCTTGAGCATGACCATACGCGGCCACCAGTCATGCGCATTGTCACGTTGAAGCCCTGCCTCATGCGGATAGTCCTTATCCGGACCGAAGAAGCCGTCCTCACGCTGATGCTTCAAGCTCCACTCTATCCACGGTTGCACTTTTTTCTGCAATGCCTTGTCGTGCAGAGTGTATGCCATTGTAAGCAGACCATCAATCCAGTAAGGCCCTCTCTCCCACTGATCGCCGTCACCGCCGAGCCATCCGTTACGTTCTCCCATCACCTGGGGATAGACCGCATCCATCTTACCCGTCAAACCGTCACGCTGACGTTCCATAAGCTGTCTGAGCCAACCCTGAGGCTCTACCTCACCTATGGGAAGCAACTGGTAAGCCATTGGTCTTACTTCACGCGCATTTGATGTAAGCAGTGAAGATATAAGCATTAAAAATATAAGATGTTTCATTGTCGCTGTTGTTTGAAGTTATATACAAAGATACAAAAAAACACATCATGCAACCATGTTAGCGACAAAACTTGTCCGCATCATTTACGCTTCTGAAAGAATGATGAATAACGAGATTGTCATGCCTTGAAATATGGAGAACACGACCATCTCCATTTCCACCCTGTAGTTTCATGGCAGCAGTACTATGATAAAGCTATCAAAGATTCGTTGATATATATTACATTCCAAAGGATGGAATGTATGTCCCATAGGCCAGAACTTACATTCCAAAGGCTGGAACTTAGATTCCAGCCTTTGGAAAAATACACATATCGGCGAGAAGCGATACCTTGTCTCTACGAAAACTAAAACAAAGTATGCAAGTATATATGATTATATTGATGCGGAGGTGTGTCAATAATATTGAAAGATATTTGTCGGCAGGCTGGAGAATCAAAAATGACAGATATTAAATTCTTTCAACGATAGATGTAATAAAAAAAAGAGGCTCCCCGTTTGAGGGAGCCTCTTCATTATTGTGCGGCTTTCAGATTATTTCACGATAATCTTCTGCTTGCCTACGA
>CACXEH010000074.1 GCA_902766625.1 uncultured Bacteroidales bacterium
TGACAAGCCTGTCCTGGCATTTCACAATACGAATACAGCCTGATTGCAAGGATAACATTGTCTTTTTGTACTGACAGATGCTCCGTTCCATAGGCTGGAACATACATTCCAGCGGATGGAACGGAGAAGACATCGGGGCAGGCGGCTGCGCTATGACTGTGGACGGTATGACATCACGCAAAGGACTACTGATGCGCAGCCTCGGTCACAGAGGGAATCTGACAGGTTGTTATCTTCATAAATATCGCATACATCTCAGAACAATAGTGAGAATTTTGGCTGAAAAGACAATTAATTAGTCCATATCTGTGTATCTTTGTCATATAAATTCAAGATTGCCTATCAAAAAAAACAAATCAGGAATAAGATATGAAAAAGATGAAATTATGGATGCTCGCCGCTATTCTTGTCTCTATTTGCGGCGTATGGACAGTTAACAGCTGCAGCAACGACAGCCCGGCCTCAGTCAGTCCGACCGATGACAACAGCCAGTTCGTGACTCTGACAGACGCTGTGCCTGATGTCATTCTGGAGATACGCTACTACGGCACTTATAACTTTGTAGGCGCCCGTATTGACGGCTACGAGGAACCGACGGCTTTACTGACGAAGCAGGCTGCCGACAGTCTGAAGGCAGTGAGCGACGATGTGATGTCACAAGGCTACCGGCTGAAAATCTATGACGCCTATCGTCCGCAGAAAGGCGTAGACCACTTCGTGCGTTGGGCACAGGACGTCAACGACACAAAGATGAAGCCCTACTTCTACCCCGACCTCGACAAAAGTGTGCTCTTTGAGCAAGATTATATCATGGCAAAGAGCGGTCACACACGCGGTTCAACGGTTGACCTGACCCTTTTTGACATGCGCACAGAGAAGGAGGTTGACATGGGCGGCACCTTCGACTGGTTCGGACCTGAGAGTCACCCCGACTTCTGCGGTAATCCTGAGACAGGCGAATATACGGGCGACAATTCAAAAAGTCCCGTCCAGCCCAAGCGCAGCATAACCGAACAGCAGTTCAAGAACCGCATGATTCTGCGCAAGGCGATGCTTGCCCACGGCTTCAAGCCCCTTGACTCCGAGTGGTGGCACTTCACACTGAAGGACGAGCCGTTCCCCGACACTTATTTCACTTTCCCTGTCAGGCAGTTAGGAAACTGAAAGACACGGGATTTTTTTCAATTTTTCCGGGTCTTTACGGAGAACACAGCATACCGAGTGGCACACATCCGTCTGGATGCGTGCCACTACTTTTATACCCTGTGGTATGCCTCACAATACTGACACGGGGTTTGACATCAGTGATGCCGGCACTGACCTTATGCGCCAACACTTCGCCCAGGACAGGTTTTGCCATTTATAATCTTGACTTTTGGCACATAATAGCAGCTTTTTTTGTAATTTAGCAACTTGAATACTTTATCACGCTATATACAACATCAAAAAATGAAATATACACATATTATTATAGCCCTCTCAACAGCAGCCGTACTTACGGGCAGCGCCCAGGGAATCACCGAGAGCGACAGACTGTCGTGCACAAGTATCATGGTCGGCAAGAAAGCCAGTGCCGACGGCTCCGTCATCACCAGCCACACCTGCGACTCATGGTACAGGACATGGATGCAGTGGGTACCGGCAGCCGACTACAAAAATGACACCGTGATGACCATCTATGACGGTCTTATGCACACGGAGAACCCGCAGAGCATGCAGAACGTCAAAGTGAAAGGCACTATTCCGCAAGTAAAGCACACATACAGGTTTCTCAATACAGCATATCCCTGCCTGAACGAAAAACAGCTTGCCATGGGCGAGACGACCATCAGCGGACGTGACACCCTGCGCAACAAAAATGGCATGTTTATGATAGAGGAATTGCAGCGCGTGGCACTGCAGCGCTGCACCAAGGCCCGTGACGCCATCAGGCTAATGGGCAACCTCATTAAAGAATACGGTTACGCTGACGATGGCGAGTGTCTGACCATTGCCGACACGGAGGAAGTATGGATTTTTGAGGTCTTTGGCGAAGGTCCCCAAAAAATAGGAGGCGTATGGGCAGCCGTACGCATTCCCGATGACGAGATTGCCGTATCTGCCAATGTCACACGCATAGGCCGGCTCGACACCCTCGACAAAGACAACTACATGGCATCGGAGAATGTGGAAAGCGTCGCCAAGAAACTTAAGCTTTGGGACGGCAAGGAACCCTTCTGTTTCTGGAAAGCCTACAGCGGTGGCAACTATACGGGTGAGAAAAAGAACTTCAGCGTACGTGAGTGGTACATCATGGACCAACTGGCACCTTCCAAGCACTTCAGTGAAGACGCTGAAGAACTGCCGTTGAGCGTAAAGCCCGACAAGAAAGTCAGTCTGAAGGATCTGGCGCGGCTGTTCGGTTCCTACTACGAAGGCACAGATAAAGACTACACACAACGTCTGTGTGTCCCCAATACGAAAAAAGAAAAAGTGGGCGACAGTATTCCCGCCAAAATCGTCTCACCCATTGCCAACCCATGGATGAAAAAAGACGAACAAGCCCTGTATGCTGCACTGGGAGACAGCACTTTCAAGAAATGGATGCGCTATATTGCTGTGCCACAATGCGCTTACAGCACCATCATCCAGCTCAGGAGCGGACTGCCTGACGAAATAGGCGGAGTGGCGTGGATAGCACTTGACAACCCGGGCGAGAGTCCGCGCTTCCCCGTTTTCTGCGGTTCGACCCAACTGCCCAAACTGTTGGAGACATGCGGCAACCACGCCTACCGTGAAGATGCCGCCCTGTGGCATTTCCGCCAGACCAACAAACTGGCCACCATACGCTGGGGAACCTGTCGCAAGACACTGGAACCGGCGCGCGACTACTTCTTGAAGAAAGGTCTGCGCGAACTGCCCTACGTGGAAAGCACCTACAATGACGTGCTTGCCAAGGAGGGTGCAAAGGAAGCCGCAAATTACCTGAACGGCTATACAGCTGACTTCATCGGCGCAGAGATACTGAAATGGGACGAACTTTACCGCACATACTGGCGGCAGTTCTGGTCAGGATTCTAAGACACGGCGACATGGACACACAGTATTGGAAAGAACATCCCTATGTCAGCGTAGGCATCATGGAGAGTACAGAGATTAACTTTGTACTCAACGGAGTCTTCGCCGTAAACGGGCAACACATTACGGGTGTACAGCAAGCCACACTTTCAGAAGACAAGATAGCATGGAACGGACAAGAGGCAATGGAGTATATCTTCACACCGCTGACAGCCTCATGTAGCTTTACACTCAGTGATGTTGTCATAGGTATCCACTTCCACTGGGAGCGCAAGGAGCAGCAGACCTTCCCCGGCTGTCTTAAACTGGTGGTCGGTAAAAATAGTATCATTGCCGTAAACATCGTTCACATTGAAGACTATCTCCTGAGCGTCATCAGCAGTGAGATGAAAGCATCTGCGAGCCTTGAGTTTCTCAAAGCTGCAGCCGTCATCAGCCGCAGTTGGTTGCTCAAACAGATAGAAAACCGCCAGAGACGCAACACGATGACAACAGAAGGTCGCATCGACACCGCTGAAGAGTTGGCAAGTTGGAACGACAGAGCCGACCACACGCTCTTTGATGTCTGTGCCGACGACCACTGCCAACGCTACCAAGGCATACAGAAGGCAACCAGCACAACCGTCAGACAAGCCATCGCAGAAACACGTGGCATGATACTCACTTCTGGAGACGAAATATGCGACGCACGCTTCTATAAATGCTGCGGAGGAATGACGGAGGAGTATCCGACCTGTTGGGAAAATCTGCGCTTCAGTTACCTCAGTTGTGTGCGTGACAGCACACCTGGTCCTGAAAAATTCCCAGACCTGACCACGGAGACAGAGGCTGACCACTGGATTCGCTCCAACCCATCGGCTTTCTGCAACACGCAGGACAAAAATATACTTCAGCAGGTATTGAACGACTATGACATGGAAACCATGGATTTCTACCGCTGGAAACAAGAATACAGTCAGCAGGAACTCCACGCACTGATAACCGAAGGCACCGGTAAAGACCTCGGCGACATCATTGACCTGCAACCTCTGGAAAGAGGCAAAAGCGGCAGGATATACCGCCTGCGCATTGTGGGTTCCAGACAGAGTTTCATTATCGGCAAGGAACTCGTCATCCGACGCGTCCTGTCCACCAGTCACCTGTACAGCTCCGCCTTTGTAGTCGACAGAGAAGATGTCAGGAATGGCGTCCCGCAACGCTTCATCCTGCATGGTGCGGGCTGGGGCCACGGTGTAGGACTTTGCCAAATAGGCGCCGCAGTAATGGGGTCTAAAGGCTATTCCTATGATAAAATCCTACAACACTACTACCAAGGTGCAATAATCGAGAAAATATATTAAATGATATCAAAAACACATCAGCAATGAACAATACAACAGACTGCAAGGAAACATTGAATCAACCATCGCCCCGCATGCGTTCCCCGTGGGCTTGGGTACCCACATTATACTTCGCGGAAGGATTACCCAACGTACTCGTCACCGCTGTCGCAGTGGTCGTATATCTCCAGATGGGAATGACCGACACAGAAATAGGCCTTTACACTGCGTGGCTCGGACTTCCATGGGTAATAAAACCCTTCTGGAGCCCTTTTGTCGACCTGTACAAAACCAAACGCTGGTGGGTACTGACCATGCAAGTATTACTGGGATCTTCGCTGGCAGGCGTAGCGTTCACACTGAACACATCGTTCTGGTTTCAGGGCACCATGTTCTTCTTCTTCCTCATGGCTTTCACCAGTGCGACACATGACATCGCCACAGACGGCTACTATATGTTAGCCCTTGACGACCATCAACAAGCGTGGTTTGTAGGCATACGCAACACATTCTACCGCCTGGCCGTCATCTTCGGCAACGGCGTTCTGGTGCCCGTAGCGGGATGGATAGCCCAATCGACAGGTAACAGCGCAGCATTCTCATGGAGCCTGGTGTTCTACGGTCTGGCCGCTCTTTTCATCGGGCTATGGCTGCTGCATAATGTCGCCATGCCACGCACGCCAGGAGATAAGAAACGACAAACATCTGCCAAAGCCGTCATGCACGGACTGAAAGATATGTTTATCTCATTCTTCACAAAGTTTCCGCTCGCACCGACAGTTTTCGCCATGCTCTTCATCCTCTTCTACCGCCTGCCTGAAGCCATGCTCAACGCCATGACCAAGACCTTCCTGCTACGTCCGAGCGACGAGGGCGGCCTGGGATTGTCAACCATAGAATACGGTATCGCCAGCGGTACAGTGGGAATGATAGGACTCACATTAGGAGGCATTCTGGGCGGTATTCTCGCCTCACGTGACGGATTGAAGAAATGGCTTTGGCCTATGGTGTGCGCTATCTCACTGCCCGACATAGTGTATGTATGGCTCAGCTACGAGATGACATCCAATATCTATGTGGTCAGCTCGTGTCTGTTTGTGGAGCAATTTGGCTACGGTCTCGGCTTCACGGCACTGACGCTCTACATGCTATATTATTGCAAGGGAGAGTTCAAAACATCACACTATGCTATATGCACCGGCATCTCCTACCTCGGACTCATGCTTCCGGGCATGCTGGCAGGGTTCTTAAAGGACAAAGTAGGCTATTGCACATTCTTCTCCATCGTCATGGTCCTATGTCTCGTCACCTTTGCCGTAGCGGCATTTATCAAAATAGACCCTGAATTTGGAAAGAAGAAAGCATCATAACGACAATACGGAAACCATGAACAGAAAAAGACCTTTTCTCATGGGGAGAAACCCGTCACGGCATCCAAGAATGCTCGATACCCCATGGACATGGATTCCATCACTCTATTTCACGGAAGGCATACCTTATGTCTTCGTTATGACCATCTCTGCCATGCTGTTCAAGCGTCTTGGCATGGACAATATCCAGTGCGCCTTTTACACCAGTTGGTTGTATCTGCCATGGGTTATCCAACCCGTCTGGACAGACATTGCGCGCCGGCTACACTCTGACCGGTGGTGGATATGGATGACCCAACTACTTGTCGGCATCGCGTTAGCATCAATGGCCTTTGCCGTCAAAATGCCCGGAAACACGGCATGGATATTGGCGTGCCTATGGCTCATCGCCTTCTCCAGTGCGACCCACGACACTGCCGCAGACTACTATTATAAAGACACGCTGAGCACAGAGAAACAAGGTCTTTTCATCGGTGTCAGGAGCAAAGTATACTACATCTCCGTCATTGCCGGCCAAGGACTCATCCTCATGCTCACCGGTGGACTGGAGACGTATTTCAGAGACATACGACAAGCCTGGTTCACGACTATAGGCTGCCTATCCGCATGCATCTTGCTTCTGGCCCTGTACCACCTGTTGGTAATGCCGCGCAATTACCATACTGAACACACGGAAAAGTCCGGCACAGTCGCTTTCTTCAGACAAAAAGGCATCGGCTGCATCCTGATATTTATCCTTTTATTCATCCTGCCCAAGGCGCTAACGGCAAAAATCAATATCTTTTTCCTCATTGACCCCATATCACAAGGGGGACTGGGACTGAGCCTCACACAGATAGGTTTTGCGCAAGGTACTATCGGCATTATCGGACTGTCGGTCGGAAGCATCATGAGCAACAACCTCATTGCCCGAGACGGCTTGCGCAAATGGTTTGGACTTATTTTGCTCTGTTTCACGCTACCCCAACTGCTGTATGTCTACATCTGCTATATGAACGTCACCAATTTCGGATTGATATGTGTCTTCATCTTCATAGAGCAATACGGCTACGGGCTGGGGCTGACAGCGTACTTCTACTATATGCTCCACCTCTCGCGCGGAGAGCATGAAAGCCACTACTACAGCATTTGCACTGCACTGATGGCACTGGGTATGACTATTCCAGGCATTTTCTCAGGATGGATACAGACGTACCTGGGCTACAACGCATTTTACATACTGGCCGCCGTCAGTGGCATTGTGACACTGGCGGTCGCACCTATTCTTTATAAACAAATCAAAACGACATAAACATGATGTATCTTATAGCAGACGGCGGTGCCACCAAAACAGACTGGGCACTTGTAGACAACGGTAAACTTATCTCACGCATTTACACCTTGGGGATGAATCCCTTTCAAGCCAGCGAGGAAATTATAGAGAACATTGTCAGAGACCAACTGGTAACTCAGTTGCCCGCACAAGCCATATCGCCAAGCATATTTTTCTATGGTGCAGGGTGCACACCCGAGAAATGCATTGTCATGAAAGGCATCCTCAGCAAGTTTTTCCCTGAAAGCAACATCTTTGTCAGTTCCGACCTGCTTGGTTCTGCACGCGGACTGTGCGGACACCAACCCGGCATAGCATGTATTCTGGGTACAGGCTCCAACAGTTGTTATTACGACGGAGAAAACATCGCTGAAAACACACCCTCACTGGGCTATGTGTTAGGTGACGAAGGCAGCGGAGCCGTCATAGGTAAGACTCTCGTGGCTGACATCTTGAAAGGCATTATGCCTGAACATATCACCAAGAAGTTCTACGAGGAGACCCAGTTGACAAAAGCCGATATTCTGGATAAAGTCTATCGTCAACCCATGCCAAGCCGATTTCTGGCCAGCATGACGCCGTTTGTATCCAGGCACAAA
>CACXEH010000075.1 GCA_902766625.1 uncultured Bacteroidales bacterium
GGCTGGGATGTGCAGATTATGCAGAAAGTCGCCAAGATATTAGGTAAGACTGCAGACGAGCAATACTATGCCAATCTGTTTGCCAATATTAAAAAGGCTTTTAACGAAAGATTTGTGGATAAGGAAGGCTACATGATTTCTCCTGTCGGCAGCCCGGTGTCACTGACTCCTTACGGCGGCGCATCTGCAGAGAAGCTGACCGAGCCTCGGCGCATCACTACCCAGACAGCCTATGTGGTTCCTCTGATGATGAACATGATAGATGAATCCGTCGCTTCAAAAACATGTGCCCATCTTGCTGAGTTGGTCAGAAGGAACGGCTATAAACTGAATACTGGCTTCATAGGGACGCCTTATCTGAATATGGTTCTTTCCGAGTATGGTCACGATGATGTGGCCTACCGCCTTATTGAGCAACAGGAGTACCCGTCGTGGTTATATCCTGTACTGCAGGGGGCGACAACGATGTGGGAACGTTGGAATTCATATACCATCAAGAACGGCTTCGGACCAGTCAGCATGAACTCCTTTAACCATTATGCCTATGGAGCGGTGCAGGATTGGCTTATAGCGTATTCGGCCGGCATCCAGCGCGACGAGGCGATGCCCGGATATAAGCATATTCATCTGCAGCCCAGGGTCGGCGGCCATCTTACATTTGTTGAGGCGAGATTCAACTCTGTCTATGGCGAGATTTTCAGCAGTTGGAAGAGCGATAATGCCGACGTGACAAACGATGCGGCAAATTACGCCTACACCTATTCCGCAACGGTTCCGGCCAATACTACGGCAACGCTGACACTGCCCGTAGGCCTTAAGAAAGTCAGAGTCCTTGAAGGGAAGAAAGGCATTTTGAAAAAAGTGGAGACAAATGGCTCATGTACCATAGAATTGTCGTCCGGCTCATATAAATTTTATATTTCCAAATAAGAAGTTATGATGAATACCAGGAGTTTGCTTTGTAGCTTGTCTTTGGCATTGCTGTTTAATCCAGTCTTTGCACAGTCAAATCATTTGATTGGCACTTACGGGAACGTATATAAGAATTATGACTTTCCGGAGATTTCTGATACTCCGGCCCCCGAAGGCTACAAACCGTTTTATATATCCCATATAAGCCGTCACGGGTCGCGTTATCCGGTCAGTTCCAACTATGTCAGGAATGGCCTTGACATTATGCTCAAAGGTGACAGTATGGGAATATTGACTCCTGATGGCAGACGGCTCCTCAGGGCATATCGGGCACTGGATTCTGTTTCTATAGGTATGTACGGTATGCTCTGCGAGTTGGGCATAGATGAGCACAAGCGGTTGGGCGAGAGGATGGCAAAACGCTTCTCCGTGGTTTTTGCTGACGCTAAACGCAAGAAGGTCAACTCTGCTTCCACCGATGCGCCACGCGCTATTGTCAGCGGTACAAATTTCTGCGCTGCTCTGGCTGCCAATACTCCAAAGATGGATATCAGTTTCATCGCCGGACCGAAATATGCCGACTTGCTTCACAATGAAAACCAGCCGTGGTTGCGTAAAAATAATCATCAGGGTGGCCTGTACTCTGATGCGTATATGGAGAAGCATTTCCCATACGACTCTTTCTACGGAAGACTGTTTACTGACACGCAAAAGATATACGCTATACTGAATACAAAGCGTCTCCTGGCGGAGAGTACCTTTGCCAACGGTACCGTAGCCGACTACTTGGGCCTTCCTGAAATGCTTGGCCTCATGAAACCGGAAGAATATAAGGAAGCGGCCATAGCCTATACTAACAAGATGTTTTACAGCCATTGCAACAGCAAGAAGGCTGGTCACATACGGATACATTTGATGGATGAACTCCTGAAAGATTTCATTTCCAAGGCAGATGCGGCGATAAATGATGACAGTGACGTTGCTGCCGACTTGCGCTTCAGTCACGACACGGCCCTGATGCCCTTCTTCTCGCTCATTGGGCTGAAGGGGTTTGAGAAGAAGGTGGATTTTGATGATGCTTATAAGGTATGGGATGCAACCCACCTCATGTGTATGGCTGCCAATCTCCAGATGGTATTCTATAAAGACAGCCGTAACGATGTGCTGGTGAAGTTCCTGCATAATGAGCAAGAGACGGACCTACCTTTGCTGAGGCCCTTTTCCGCGCCTTATTATAAATGGCAGGATGTGAGGGAGTATTTCCTCAACCGCCTGAAGCAATAGAAAAACTTGTTTTATCTCTTTCAATACTGCCGTACTTCATTTCGGTCGGCAAAGGTCTGATTGCTTTGACCCGCTCGGGAGGGCAGAGCATGATGCAGGTATGCTGAAAATTTTGGCCGCAATAAAATGATGCGTTCTGTGCGACAGTTGTGTTGCAGTGGCACGATATGTTTTATGTTCCATCCCGTGGAACGTAAGTTCCCGGAACTGGAATGTAAGTTCTATCCTTTTGAATGTAGGTTCCATCCCGTGGAACGGAGGACATATCGGTAGAGTGGATGCAGTTGTACGCATTGTCAGGTGTTCGTGGCAATGATGAGTTGTTGCCAGCGTCGGGACGGCGAAAAAAAAGAGGCACATTGTTTTGCAATGTGCCTCTCTGTGAATATACTGTTGTACTTAGATTATGCCTTGTGCCATCATGGCTTTAGCTACTTTCATGAAACCGGAGATGTTGGCGCCTTTGACATAATTGACATATCCGTCGGCTTCTGTGCCGTATTTGACGCAGTTGCTGTGGATGTTTTCCATTATGAGGTGCAGGCGATGGTCAACTTCCTCTGTCGTCCATGACAGGCGCTCAGAGTTTTGTGACATCTCAAGGCCGGAAACGGAAACACCGCCGGCATTGGCTGCCTTGCCCGGAGAATATAATATCTTGGCATCTTGGAAGACCTTGATAGCCTCGGGCGTCGTAGGCATGTTGGCACCTTCGCTGACAGCAATGACACCGTTGGCAACGAGAGCCTTGGCTGCTTCTTCATTGATTTCGTTCTGAGTAGCTGAAGGCAGGGCGATGTCGGCTTTCTCATACCAGGGTTTAGCGTTCTCCACATATTTGACACCATATTTCTCTGCATATTCCTTGATACGGCCACGATAGAGGTTCTTGAGTTCCATAATGTAGTCCAGTTTTTCACGGTCAATACCGTCGGGATCGTAAATGTAACCGTTGGAGTCAGACATGGTGAGAACTTTTCCGCCTAACTGGATGACTTTCTCAGCCGTGTACTGGGCAACATTGCCTGAACCGGATATCAAGACTGTTTTCCCCTTGAGGTCCAGACCGCGTGTCTTGAGCATCTCAACAAGGAAGTACACGTTGCCGTAGCCGGTTGCTTCGGGGCGGATGAGTGAGCCGCCGAATTCAAGGCCTTTGCCGGTCAGTGTGCCGGTGTGCTCGCGTGTCAGCTTTTTATACATACCGAACATGTAGCCTACTTCACGGCCACCTACACCAATGTCGCCTGCGGGAACGTCAGTGTCGGGACCGATGTTGCGCCAGAGTTCTGTCATGAATGCCTGACAGAAACGCATAACCTCTGCGTTTGATTTGCCGCGAGGGGAGAAGTCTGAACCGCCTTTTGCGCCACCCATGGGGAGCGTAGTCAGTGAATTCTTGAATGTTTGCTCGAAAGCCAGGAATTTCAGGATAGACTCATTGACGGATGCGTGGAAGCGGATACCGCCTTTGTACGGACCGATAGCGTTGTTGTGTTGTATACGATAGCCAGTGTTTACCTGTACTTTGCCTTTGTCGTCAGTCCATGTGACACGGAACTTGATAATTCTGTCAGGGATACAGAGACGCTCAATCAAATTGACTGCCTCAAACTCTGGGTGCTGGTTGTACACATCCTCAATCGATTTCAATACTGCCGTTACAGCCTGAAAGTATTCGGGCTGATTGGGGAATTTTTCTTGCAATCTTGCAACAACTTCTTCAGTTTTCATTTGCGTTTTGATTAATGATATTGTTTGTAATCTGATTCTGTGACAAAATTAAGATATTTCGTGTAAAATAATATAAAAGGGAAAAGAAAAATGATTGTAAATATAATTATTTTAACTTTTTGAACGTGATTTGTTGATTTTTGTCCAATTTTGCAATGCGGACAATAAATAATGGGCATTTAATTTTTGAAAAGGCCGGTCTTCACGTCGTTGACGTCGGCCACAGCCTGTGCCGAGAGGCCGAAGCGCATCGTGCCCAGACCGGGCAGTGCCACAGA
>CACXEH010000076.1 GCA_902766625.1 uncultured Bacteroidales bacterium
ATGTCAGTGCCATCTGATGGCGGGATGTCGATACATGATGCGATGAAATTTGTGTCTTCTTTTGAAAGAGCAAATAAAAAAGAACAAGACATAGCTTATCCCTATGTAGAAATAAAAATCAAGGAGGACTCTCTAACAGATCAGAAGATGGAGATGCTTGAAGAGGAAATATCGCAAAGACAGATAAGAGTGTGCAAACTAAAAAACATTCTTACCCAAAAGCAGGGAAAAGTAGATTTGACATCTGAGGATATACAACAAATAATACCAGGGAAAATAGTGCGTGACGCATACCGTCAGGCATACAATGAGGAAATGCCAGATAACATGACACAAATGCTGGCGGAAGTAAAAAGAACATGTGAAAAATGTGAGCAATAAATGAGGATAGTAAAAATAGAATTCAAAAATATTGCTCCTCTTGCCGGAGAACATGTGATACAGCTTCATCATGCAATATCACAAAGAGCCTTTTTGTATGCTGTTACAGGAAAAACAGAAGCAGAGAGGTCCGCTGTTATTAATGCTTTATGTACTGCATTGTATGGAAAGACAAACGAATTAAAAGGTGGCGATATCTTATATCATAATACCAAAGAAGCCTATAGCAAAGTCACGTTTGTTCTAAAAGATAAAGCCGAATATCAAGTCCTTTGGACAATACAGAGGCGAAGTAATACAGATGACATCAATTGGGTGTTAAAACAGTTATCACCAAAACAAGTTCAATGGCAAGGTGAAAAAGAAGTGCAGCAAAGTATAGAATTGTTACTGAAGTTAAATCTCAAACAATTTTTATCTTCGGTTATACTCTTCCCGCAAGTATGTTATGAGTTGTTGTCTGCAGCTTCTGATGAAAGGTCGCTATTGCTGGAGAAAATGACAGGTACAGATATCTATAGCAAGATGTCAAAAGCGATATTTCTAAAGAAAGTAGAAGCGGAAGAGAAATACGAAAAATTACTCAGTGAAATAAAAGGTATCAGCCAAAATAAACTGTCAGATGATGCTCTGAAGAAGATAAAAGAGACTCTGATACTTGAAAACAGCAAACAAGCCAGAGACAAACTTGCACTTGAACAAAATGAAAAGTATCTTGAGTGGTTACGTCAGTATGAAACGGTAAAGACCCAGCAGAGCGAGATACTTAAAATTCAACAAGAAGCACAGAGCGCGTACAATATATTGTATAATCAGAAAACCCAATTAGACAGATATGACAGCGTGCAACCTTTTCATTCGCTTTACGAACGAATTGCAGAGAAGAAAAAAACAATAGAATCCTTACGTGCTGAGATTTCTGAATTGCAAGAAAAACAACATGAGTGCAAAGAAGTGTTATTGCAACTGGAGAAAGAGCACACAGAGGCTAATGCTAATTTAGAGGCATGCAACATTGACTACACAAAGAACATACCGTCTATACGCCAAGGGCGTCATATAGAAGCAGAAGTAAATATTTATACAACACAGCTAAAACAATATAACACTCTTGTTAAACAGCTCCAAGAAGACATTGAGGACCAACAGTTGCAACTTAAGAATAAACAGGAGGACCAAAATAAGAATCTTAAAAAGCAACAGCAGTTACAGTATGATTTGCAAGCTCTCGCTATCCATCGTCCAATGATAGAAAAGATACGTGACTCTTATGCCAACACTCAAGAGTGTAACCAAAAACTTAATGAACTGCAAAAAAACAAACAACAGGACAAACAACAGAAGGAAATATTAGAGACTCAACAAAACGAGTTGTTGTCACATATAGCTTCTCTAAAAGGAGAGTTAAATATACATTCACAAGCGATACAAGGGTTAAGCTCTATTAATCTTCAGCAGCGAATCATTCACTTTTCTGACTTGCAAAGAGATTCTCAAACGGCAAAGGACTTATGGATTAACATTGCCAATAATTATGAGTATCAAGATCATTGTTCAAACGATATTAGAAGTCTCACTGCCGACCTAAAGAAAATAGATACGGAAATACCTCGAATAAACTTGCTTCTCATAGAGAAACAAAAGAGATTTGAGATTGCACAAAAAGCCGCATTATTGAGCCAGCACAAAAACTTGTTAGATATTCGGAAACAATTACAAGAAGGCTCTCCGTGTCCTGTTTGCGGTGGCACACATCATCCATATAATGTTCAAGAGTTAGGAAACCTCATCAATAATTTAATCCAAGACCAGGAAGAAGCAAAAACAGAGTATGACGAAGTCCAAAAGCAATTAGATGAAATCTTACAGCAAAAGAGATGTAAGCAATTATTGTTGGACGAAAATCAGAAAAGGTTAAAAAAGATTAGGCTGCATGTGACAGAACAAATTGCCCATTGGCAACGCTATGTTTATTTGGACCCTTCTTTCAGTGATACTTCAATATCTGTGAGTAGGACAAACAGGACTATGCTGCTCACGCATATGTATGACAATGCGACACGAGAGTTGGATAATGAAAAGAAGTTGAATGCGGAATATAACCAACACCAGCAGGCTATAAATGAGATAAATAAGAATATTCAATCAATTAATAACGAATTGACGGATGTTAATAAAAAAGTTACAGAATTGAATGTTCATAGCAGAGTAAATGACTCTATAACGCAAGAGTTGGAAAATAAAATAAAAACTAATGACAACAGAGTTGCGGCTATTCTTTCTCAGTTGGATCCTATCATAACGATTCCGCTGTGGAAAGAAAAATATAAAACCCAATATGATAGTTTTATACAAGAGATTTCCGAGATTGTCTTAAACTGGAGGAATATCTATTCTCAAATAGAAAAAAACAAACAGGAAACCATGCGTGCGCAAACAGACCTCTCTATAATAGAGGCTGGTTTGAGCTATAATCAGCAGCGTCTTTCAGATATTATGAGCATAGTCATGAGTTTGACAAATAAGGTCAAAGCAGGACAAGCAAGTATCAAAAAACTTTTTAATGATCTTTCTGTTGATGAAGCGGATGACTTATTTACGAAGAAGTTGGCTGATGCTAAGGAGAAAGAAAAAATAGTATATGAAAGATATTCTGCGAAGAATAAAGAATATGAGGATATAATATCTCAGGCGGCAGCCATACAACGTTTACAACAAGATGTGGAAAAAGAGTTGCATGACATCAGTACGGAATTAGATGTATGTATCTCACGTTTTAACCTTGAAAATCCTCCACTTCAATATTTTGAGTTGGAAAAGCTCTTTTCGGACACACGTGATTGGAATAAGCTTCGTCAGGATCTTAAACAAAAGAAGACGGCTTTGGATCAGGTTAATTACGAGATTGGGAATATAGATAAACGTATATTAGAATTGGTACAATCTGAGGATAAACCTCAAGAAGAAGATTTGGGGAATGAAGTTACTTATCAAAGAGAAAAGAATCGGCTGACAGAAGCAATAACGAATAGAAATAAAACAATAGAAGATATTCTCTTTGTCCTAAACAAACATAATGACAGTGTTGATAAGCTGTCAACTTATGATGCAGAAAAAAATAAATTGGAAGAGACACTCATCATGTGGGAAAAATTGAATTCTCTCATCGGCAGCGCAGATGGAACAAAATTCCGTCAAATAGCTCAAGTGCATGTATTGAAGTTGTTGATAAAGTCAGCCAATGCACAACTGCATCATTTAAATTCCAGATATTTGCTATGCGCAGACAGTTCCACTTTCGGAATAACGGCAATAGACACATGGAGACTGGATGCAAAATGTCAGTTAAGCACACTTTCTCCTGACGAAAAAATACTTATTAGCTTAGGTTTGTCAATGGGTGTTGCAGCGATACAAAAGGGAGAGCCCTATTTAACAGATGCCTTTATTTGCTCCCATGATTTGGAAGAAAACAAGTTAGTAGTGGATGCACTGAATCATTACTGCCTGTCCCAAAAGAGTTGTATAGGCCTTCTTAATGTAACGGAGCATGCCCAACCATGCATGCATTCTGTCATAAAGATTTAGTTATTAAAGTCAGTAGAAGTTGGTCAGACTTTTTCAACTAACTCAAAATCCAGTTGCCTTCGCTCTAAATTGGCGGCGACAACTCTAATCATGACATTGTCTCCTATGGAGTATACGTGATGATGCCGACGGCCACGCAAACAGTAATTACGCTCGTCAAATTCGTAATAGTCATCCATGAGACTGTGTATTGGCACCATTCCTTCACAGAAGTTGTCATTGACTTCAACATAAAATCCGAATTCCGTAATACCTGAAATCTTGCCCTGGAATGTTTCTCCAAGATGGTCGCCCATAAACTCAACTTGTTTGTATTTGATACTGGCGCGTTCGGCGGTTGCAGCTAATAGTTCCATTTGGCTGCAATATTCGCACTGTTCTTCTAATTGATGCTGATTGACAGCACGGCCATTGTTATCATAGCGGTCAAGCAGACGATGAACTAAATCGTCAGGGTAACGCCTGATAGGAGAGGTGAAATGAGTATAATAGCGAAACATCAATCCATAATGCCCGATGTTTTGAGTGCTATAACGCGCTTTCTGCATAGAGCGCAAGGCAACGTCTTCCACAACGTCGTGTTCTTTTTTGTCACGCACATCATTAAGGAGTTTATTGAAACTTTTGGTCACTTCTTCTTTTGAGCCCGTAGTACGTAAGCTATAGCCGAATTTAGATACAAATGCCCTAAGTTTCTCCAGCTTTTCAAGGTCGGGAACATCATGGATACGGTAAACAAACGGCTTTACTTTCTGACCTTTTGGTTGGTTGCCTATTTTTTGTGCAACATAACGGTTGGCAAGCAACATAAACTCTTCAATCAGTTTGTTTGCATCTTTCGCAACTTTTATATAAGTACCAGTTGGATGTCCTTTTTCGTCCAACTTGAAGCGAACTTCAGGTCTGTCAAAAGATATGGCACCTGTTGCAAAACGTTTTTGCCGGAGGCATTTGGCCAGACGGTTGAGGACTATCAACTCTTCCGCAAAATCACCATAGGGTTTATCTGAATTCTTTACAGGTTGCGGGTGGTCTCCTGGGAGGTGTAGATCTTCTTCCGATGCTTCGCCGTTTTGTTCCAAAATGGTTTGCACCTCTTCATAGGTGAACCGGCGGTCGCTATGGGTTACAGTACGCCCCTCATACCAACTTTTTACATTAGCTTTGTCATCCATTTCAAAGACAACACTAAATGTAAGTTTGTCTTCATTTGGACGCAGTGAGCATAAGTAGTTACATAGCCGTTCAGGCAGCATGGGAATCGTACGGTCGACAAGATAGACACTTGTGCTGCGTTTTCTCGCTTCTCTGTCAATAACACTTCCTTCTTTGACATAATGTGTTACGTCAGCGATGTGGACGCCTATTTCCCAATGACCATTCTTTAGCTTCTGAATAGATAAAGCGTCGTCAAAGTCTTTGGCATCATAGGGGTCAATTGTAAATGTCGTGACATGACGCAGATCCTTGCGTTTTGCTATTTCATCAGGAGTGATGTCTTCCGGAATTTTTGCAGCCTCTCGTTCTGCAGCTTTAGGATAGCTATACGGCAATCCATATTCTGCTAATATGGCATGCATCTCTGTGTCGTTCTCACCAGATTTGCCCAGAATATCAACAACTTCTCCTTCTGGATTTTTCGTATCTTCAGGCCAATCCACAATTCTTACAACAGCTTTTTCTCCATTTTTTCCACCTTTAAGTTTTCTTTTAGGGATATAGATATCAGAAGTCAAAGTTCTGTCGTTCGTAAGTAGAAAAGCAAAATCACGCATAACCTTTAAGGTGCCAACAAATGTTTTTGAAGCGCGCTCGATGATTTCAATGATTTCAGCTTCTTTTGTATGGTTACGCCTGCGGGCTAAAAGTGTTGCTTTGACACGGTCACCATCCAAAGCATGATGTGAATTTCGTTCAGAAACCATGATGGCTTTGTCTTCGCCGTCAGGTAAGAAAGAGTTGCGGCCGTTGCTTTTGCGAACAAAAATACCCGTCATAACTTGATTGCGAGTCGTAAGACAGTATCCGTGTTTTTTATTGAATGTGATATAATCATCAGCGACAAGATCATCCAACACATCTGTGCATAATAATTTAAGAGGGTGTGTCTTAAGTTTCAACACCTTAAATAAATCCTTTAATCCAAATTCCTTGTTTGGATTTTCCTGAAATAGGTTCATGAGAAGCTGGACAAGTTGTCGCTTGTTTTTCCAAGTGGGGTCTTTACGTATGCTGTCCATAATGTTAGGGTTTAATATGCATTTTTATGTATAAATCGTTTGCTAAGGTATTTTACAGGATACCATGAAGCGATAAAAGAGACGACAATTACTGTAATAAAAATTATGATAATATCTCTTGCGTAGACGCTGATGGGATATGCGTCTACGATAAAAGTTCCAGATTGGTCTCCTAAACGTATCAGGCCGAATGTTGTTTGGAGATAGCAAAGAAGCAATCCTATTCCAAGTCCGATAATCGCACCAATGATAGAGATGAGCCTGCCTTCTGAAATAAATATTTTACATATGGTTTCTTCAGTTGCGCCTAAATCATATAGTGTTTGGATATCACGTTTTTTGTCAATGATAAGCATGGACAGTGAGGCAATGATGTTGAAGCATGCGATAAAAAGGATAAATGTTAAAAAGATGTATGCCATGAGTTTTTCAATGGTCATGATATGAAAAACATCGGCTTGTTGCTCATAGCGGTCTAATATTTTAAAGTTGCTTCCTGCAAGTTCCTGCAGGGCTTTTTGGGCAGTATTGATGTCTGCATTTGGTTTGAGGCGGATAGCCAAAGCAGATAACTCTTTGGGTTTTTCAAATGTTTTTTGCGCAAATGCCAACGGACACAGCACATATTCAGAGTCATATTGCTTTTGATTGACATTAAAGACGCTGCCTGACGAATTAAGCTCATCAAAGTTAAAACTTTGGGTAGGGTCCATCATATTGACTTGCTCTCCCGGACGCGGCACATAGATTTCCAGAGGGTCAATAAAGTCGGTTGTCATATTGAGCAATAGTGCAACCCTGATACCTGGAATGGCATAATTCAGAAAATCTGCATGAAGGATAAATATGCCTGTACCATAGAGAATATGCTCTATTTCGGTGCAGTTGCCATAGTTGTCATCCACGCCACGAAGCATAATCATGGCCTGTCTTCCGTTGTAACGGGCTAATGCGTGATTTTCAAGTATGCCACTGGTGACATCTACGTCTGTATGTGCATTTATCTTCTTAATGACGGGAGAGTCTTCGGGAAATGTTGCTCCCTGTGTGGGCACAAGTTCCAGCTGGGGGTCAAACGCTGTGAATAAAGATGACACCAAGTCATGGAAACCATTAAAGACGGACAAGACACAGACCAATGCAGTTGTTGCCAAAGCTATACCAATGACAGATATCATTGATATGACATTAATTGCGCTATGGCTCTTTTTAGAAAAAAGATAGCGGCGGGCGACAAAGATTGGAAAGTTCACAATAAAAAAGTTTATTTCTTCAATAGTTCATCAATATGTTCCATGTAGTCCAATGTGTCATCCTTGAAGATTCTCAGTTCAGGGATAATGCGTAATTGATAGCGCAGATGTTGTCCTAAAGCGTAGCGGATACTTTTGATGTTTTTTGTCAGATTGGCTACTATCTCATCTCCTTTCTCAGAAGGGAACACACTGATATATACGGTGCAATAGCTAAGGTCGGGTGATATTCTGCATTCACTGACAGAAAGCATTATTCCGTGTGTCTTGCGTGTTTCTTCCAGAAAGATGTTGCTAAGCTCTTTTTGGATAAGTCGCTCTATTTTGCTTTGACGGTTTTTTTCCATAACACAGTTTATTATTGGACTTGACTTCCAGGCTTTACGTCTTTAGAGGTTGTTGTAACCGACAGGCTTTGGTCATAGTTGACAGCTGAAAGAATCATGCCCTGGCTTTCCTCACCCATCATCTTGCGTGCAGCGAAATTAGCGACAAACAATACTTGCTTGCCTACAAGGACGGAAGGGTCTTCATAGTAAGCGGCTATACCGCTAAGGATAGTGCGTCCTTCTGCAGTTCCGTCGTCAATATGGAATTTCAGCAGTTTCTTTGATTTTTTAACTTTCTCACAAGCAGTCACAAGTCCGACCCTGATATCGAGCTTCTCAAAAAGTGTGTAATCTACATTTTCCTTAACTGGTTGAGGCTTATATTGTTTTGCTTCATTTGCCTTCTTGATTTCTTCCAATTTACGGAGTTGAGCGTCGATGACACTGTCATCAATCTTTTCAAACAGTAATTCGGGTTCAGCCAGTTGGTGTCCTGTCTGGAGTATGTCCATGGAACCCAGTTGTTCCCATTCAAAAGAGTCAAGATTCAGCAGTTCACGCAGTTTTTTGCTGCTAAACGGCAAGAACGGCTCAAATGCGATGGCAAGGTTTGCCGTCAACTGCAGACAAATATTGAGGATGGTTTTAACACGCTCAGGAGAAGTCTTCCATACTTTCCATGGCTCACATTCTGTGATATAACGGTTGCCAATGCGTGCCAGATTCATCGCTTCTTTTTGTGCCTCGCGGAATTTGAATTGGTCTAACAGAGACTCAACGGCTTTTTTCACGTCTTTGAATTCTGTTATCGTCTGCTTGTCAGTATCAAGCAATTCTCCAACAGCGGGTACCTTTCCGTCAAAGTATTTTTTTGTGAGCTGAAGGGCTCTGTTGACGAAATTGCCATATATGGCAACCAGTTCGGAGTTATTGCGTTCTTGAAAATCTTTCCAGGTAAAGTTGTTGTCTTTTGTTTCAGGGGCATTTGCCGTCAAGACATAGCGCAAAACATCCTGCTTTCCTGGCAGGTCAACCATATATTCGTGCAGCCATACTGCCCAGTTGCGTGAGGTTGAGATTTTGTCATTCTCCAGGTTTAGAAATTCGTTTGACGGTACGTTGTCAGGCATGATATATCCGCCGTGTGCTTTCATCATGACAGGGAAAATGAGACAATGGAAAACGATGTTGTCTTTGCCGATGAAATGTATCAGGCGTGTGTCGTTGTCTTGCCACCACTTTTGCCAGCTTCCCCATTTTTCCGGATGCTTCTCACAGAGTTCTTTTGTGTTGGAGATATATCCTATAGGAGCGTCAAACCAGACATAAAGGACCTTTCCCTCGGCTCCTTCAACAGGGACGGGTATTCCCCAGTCAAGATCACGGGTCATGGCGCGAGGTTGCAGATCCATATCCAGCCATGACTTGCACTGTCCATATACATTGCTGCGCCATTCCTGATGACCGTCAAGAATCCAATGTTTCAGCCAGTTTTGATATTTGCCCAATGGGAGATACCAGTTTTTGGTCGGTTTTTTGACCAGTCCGTGTCCCGGGTTATTCTTGTTGGTCGGATTTATCAGTTCTTCAGGCGACAAAGAAGTTCCGCAGTGTTCACACTGATCGCCATATGCGCCCTCAAAACCGCAGCGAGGGCAGGTGCCGACAATGTTGCGGTCGGTCAGAAATTCACCTGTGACCTCGTCGCAAAACTGCTCCTCGGTGAATTCCTGCAATTCTCCCTTGTCATAGAGTGTCCTGAAAAAGTCACTTGCGAATTTATGGTGAATGGCACTTGTTGTGCGGCTATAGATATCAAAAGATATACCGAAGTCCTCAAACGATTTCTTGATGAGTGTATGGTAGCGGTCTACCACCTCCTGGACAGAGATGCCTTCTTCCCTTGCACGGATGGTGACAGGCACACCGTGTTCGTCGCTTCCGCAAACAAACATAACGTCTTGTTTCTTTAAGCGAAGGTATCTCACATAGATATCTGCTGGTATATATACACCGGCCAAATGGCCTATATGGACGCCACCGTTTGCATAAGGCAGCGCAGCTGTAACAGTTGTTCTCTTGAATTTTTTGTCCATTTATCCTGATTTAGACTTCAAAATTACTGCTTTTCACGCATCTCTCAAAGTTATTTTGTGCTTTTTTGTGGTTAAATCCTTCTGTAAAGCAGAGTTATTTGAAAAAAAGAGTTTATACTTTTTGTGAGTCCGGCTGAAAGAGAAGAATCAACAGTGTCATAGGATAAACGGACACGTATAAAAATCCTTGTTGTCGCCCAGAAATAAAAATTACCCCAGGGATGAACAGAACACATCTTATGATGCATGGGTATCTGCCATATCCTGATTGGATATTGGAGGAATAGTGTGTCACGTTGGGGCGATAAGTTTTCAGTTCCACAGGTTGGAACTTACATTCCATCGGGCAGAACTTACATTCCAAGCCGCAGAACCTACATTCCAGCCTTTGGAATGGAGAATATACCGATGAAAAATGTTGTGAGCGAACAGGGACGGCTACATAAGGAATCCTGCAGGCAAGACAGTTGTCACCGTATTTGCAGCGACTGAACATTTGAAGGAAAATGCCGGGAGAATGTGATATTAAATCAACCGGCAGGTAAAATCAGCCATTAGATGTAAATTTCTTGGCTGTCCGGAGAGCGCAGCATTAGCGGTCAATAAAATCCTCTATGTTTTTTTGGAGAATGGCTTTGCCGAGTGTTATCCGGTCGGCTGATTCCCGGGGACACGAGGAGAG
Organism: uncultured Bacteroidales bacterium; assembly: GCA_902766625.1. Lineage (GTDB taxonomy): Bacteria > Bacteroidota > Bacteroidia > Bacteroidales > Bacteroidaceae > UBA6382. Next base: position 10,570 of record CACXEH010000076.1, read on the forward strand.
CGTCTTTGAGGAAGTCAAGTCATAAATGCTATATCCTGTCGAATCTATAAGGGCGAAGCCGTTATCAAAGGTGTGGAGTGCCAACGGGTGATAGCCTTTGCTCATAACGTCGCGGCTGAAGGTAAAGGAACTGTGCTCTATGCCCATCTGTCCCAGCAGGGTTGCGGCAAGGTCGGTCTGACAACAAATTTTGTCAACAACCTGCGGTTGTTTGACGGCACCTCCAACCCAAAGCATGGGTACGTGGCATCTGCGGATATCTGCTTCGGTCAGTCCTTCAGGATAGCCTATGCCGTGGTCTGGCAGGAAGATGACAAGCATATTTTTCCATGCCGGTGTCTTCTTCAGTTTGTCGATGAATTTGCCGATGCAGTCGTCTACATATGCCATGCTGTTGGCAACCTTATCCAGTCCGCTACGCTCAAACGGCACAATCCAAGGTTCGTGGCTGGCAAGGGTAAGAAATGTGGTGAACCATGGATAGCTTTGAGGCTTACGTTCTATCTGCCGAAAAAGTGTGTCAAAGGCGATAGCGTCAGTTACGCCCCAAGCATGAGTGGTCCGTGTCTTGCCTGGGAAGTAGGTGTCGCCTGTTGCTTTCTGAAAGCCGTTGGAAAGGAGATATCCTTTGATGTTCTTGAAATTGATGTCTCCGCCATATAGGAAGTCTGTCGAATAACCATGTTCAGCCAACGATTGACCGATGGAGCCCAAAGATTGTGCTTTCTCGGGGAAATGCAGTACTGACAGTTCCGGGAATGCCGGATATCCGCTCAAGATGCTGACAAGACCTCTGTCAGTGCGGAAGCTGTTCGCATAGAAATTTGAAAAGAAGACGCCTTCATTGATTAGGCTGTCAAAACGTGGGGTTACATTCTTTTCCCCATGAAGATGTTCAACAAAAGTCCCGCCAAAACCTTCGATAACAACCAACACGATGTTCGGGCGCATGGTGTTAAGCAACGAGTCACTGTTGACGCTTTGTGTTGAATAGCCTGCTGACCGGTAGATTTTATCGGCTTCCTCAGTTGTATAAAAACGGCACATCTTGTCAAAGTTCTTGGCTTTGAAAGATGAATACAACAAATTGAAAGCAGGATTGACAGCGGCATGATTTAAGAACATGTTATCAGAAAAGTATACCGTCCCGACATTCATAGTCGACTTGCCAAAGCCTCCACGAACACCGATAAAGGCAAGGCCTCCAAACAAAAGAAGCAAGAGAGTAGTTGGCAATGGTTTGCACCTGTTTGCTTTCTTGGGAACGCAGATGTATTGAATCAGGAATATAGCCAAAGCAAGTACAATGATACAGGTAATGCCTATCAGTACATATCCTATAGAGACACTGCTTATGGCGCTTTTGGGAGAGTCGAGATAAGACAATGCCATTGCGTCAAGCTTGAATTGCCAAAAAGGATATAAGGCGCAGTCTGACACAAATATCATGGAAAGCGCAAAACCAATGAGACTTGTATAAAGCAGCAAGGCAGGTCTCCACCATTTATAGGAAGGAAGCCATACAGATATCATCGTCGTCAGCAAAGGCAGGGCTATGAGATATCCTGCAACAGAGCAATCCATTATCAAACCATGGCGAAGGACTTGCAGTACATCTGTGAAAGAAAAATCTGCAGCAGAATGGTTGTACATCAGGAAAACAAGTTTCATGAATACAGATGTCACAACATATGCGGCATACAATTTAAGAAGAAAGAAAAAACGTGTCTTCATATAGCAAGTCAGGATTCTTTATAGCTGTTGCATATCATGAAGTTTCTTATAATAGCCGCCTTGGACAATCAGTTCCTCGTGAGTGCCGCGCTCTATGATTTTTCCTTCGTGCAGCACATTAATCTCGTCTGCATTTTTGATGGTTGAGAGCCTGTGTGCGATAGCTATGGTTGTACGTGACCTCATCAGTTTCTCCAAGGCATCCTGTACCAAGCGCTCAGACTCGGTGTCCAAAGCAGATGTGGCTTCATCCAGAATGAGTATCGGGGGATTTTTAAGTATGGCGCGTGCAATCGAGATACGCTGTCGCTGACCGCCAGACAAGCGGCATCCACGGTCGCCGACAGAGGTTTGGTAACCGTCTTCCATATTCATGATAAAGTCGTGGGCGTTGGCAATGCGGGCAGCCTCCTCAACCTGTGCTTGCGTAGCGTGGCTGACGCCAAAGGCAATATTATTAAAGATGGTGTCATTAAAGAGAATGGCTTCCTGGTTAACATTGCCGATGATACTGCGAAGGGAAAGAATGGACATATCTTTGATGTTGACACCGTCTATCAGTATCTCTCCTTTTTGAATGTCATGAAAGCGTGGAATGAGATCAACCAATGTGGATTTGCCAGATCCTGACTGCCCTACCAGCGCAATGGTCTTGCCTTTGGGTATTAGCAGGTTGATATTGCTAAGAATCTCTTTGTTGTCGGTGTAGCTGAAGGATACATCCTTGAACTCAATCTGGTGGTTTAGTCCGTTGATTTCAACGGGATGTTCCGCTTCTACGATATTGTTCTCGGCAAACATAATCTTGTTTATACGCTCCATGGAAGCCATACCTTTTTGTATGCTGTAACCTGCTTTTGACAGGTCTTTTATAGGTTGGAGAGTGGTATAAAGAATAACGAGGAAATAAATAAAAATGCTTGCGTCAATAGGAGAGTTGCCGGAGAAAATGAGATATCCCCCGAACCATAGGACAATGACAATCATACATGTTCCAAGAAACTCACTGACAGGATGCGCAGAGGATTGGCGGATGGAAACTTTCATTGAGGCACGGCGGAATTCGTTGTTGACAGCAATAAATCTGTCTTCCATCTTCTTCTCTGCGACAAAAGCCTTAATGATGCGTAATCCTCCGAGAGTTTCTTCTATCTGACTTAGACCGTCACTCCACTTGGACTGGGCATAAAGCGATTTGCTTTTCAGTTTTTTCCCAATTCTTCCGATACCGCCAGCAAGGAAAGGTACGACCAATAGCGTAAATAGCGTCAGTTCCCAGCTTACTGCAAACATGGTACCAACATAGATAAGTATGAAGATAGGATTCTTGATGACCATGTCTAAAGAACTGGTAATGGATGCGTCAATCTCGTTGACATCAGTGCTGACGCGGGCAAGAATGTCACCTTTGCGTTCTTCTGTAAAAAAGGACAAAGGCAGATATAAAATCTTTTTATAAATTTTTGCACGAATGTCCCTGACAATACCTGTCTTAATGGGCATCAGCATGGCGGAACCTCCGAAATAAGCACTGGTTTTGAGTAATGTCAAAAATGCCAGCATACAACCAAAGAGAAGCAATGCCGTTGATGGAGTAAAGGCATCGCAGATAACTTGGGAATAATAGTATCCGTTGTTGACAAGAACATCCTTGAGATTGTCTAAATTGCATTGCTCCCATGGAATCAGTTCATAGTGGTTTTGATTTATCTTAAACAGAATGTTTAAAATGGGAAGGAGCAACGTAAAGGAAAAGACATTGAAAATAGCAGCCAAAATATTCAGCAATAACGTGCATGCAACAAATCCTTTATATGGTTTGAAGTATGGCCCCATTAGTTTAAAGAACTCTCTCATAGTAAGACAACGAATTAATTATTTTCTTCCGAAATCTGCAGGTATTTCTCCCCATTTACTGGTTTCCCACTTAATCAGTCTGTTCTTAATCTGATGTGTCTGCAACCATTTAGTGGCACGTGCTATTATCTCAAGGACATTTTTCGTGTCATCTGTTAGAGGCAACTTAGTGGCGCAATGCTGTTTTTTGACCCATAACAAGGCGTTGCGGCTGTCACTGTAAACGACTGTTTCTGTATCACCAGTCTTGTCTAAAAGAGCCAGACAATGTACTATCGCCAGAAATTCACCGATATTGTTTGTGCCTTGTATCGGGCCAAAATGAAAAATCTCTGCTCCGGTTCTAAGGTCTATACCGCGATATTCCATCGGTCCCGGGTTCTTGCTGCATGCGGCATCCACGGCAATGGCTTTTGCTATCACTTCTTTAGGCAGAGGCAGAACGGTGTCTTGTCTGTCAGTGGGTGGATTCTGAAGAATATTTTTGACTTGTTTTGTTTTATAATAATCCTGTGGCGGGCCGGCTGCAAAGGCTTCTTGAGCAGACTCCAATGTAGGAAAGCTTTTATATTTTGCACCTGGTCGGGATTGGGTTTGTTCTTTACATTCATCCCAACTGCTGTAAACTCCAGGTTCCTTGCCTTCCCAGACAGTATAATATTTTTTTCTTGCTGACATGCGGCAGAAAAGTGGTTACATACGTTCAGGTACCTCTATGCCCAGCAGTCCCATGCCGAGACGAATAACTTTTGCAACATTCATGGAAAGCATCAAACGCAATTGTTTGCTGGCTGTATTTGTTTCATGCAAAATGCTGTAGTCATGATAGAATTGGTTGTATTCCTTGACAAGGTCATAACAATAGTTGGCGATGGTGCTTGGACTATATTTTGCACCTGCCTGTTGAACTGTAGACTTGAATTCGGCAAGGTGCTGAATTAAGTTTTGTTCTTTCTCAGAAACCGTCACATCCTGTGGCAGAGTGGGAGGAATAGTAATTTTTTCTTCTTCTGCCTTTCTGAGAATACTACGTATACGTGCATAGGTATATTGGATAAACGGACCGGTGTTGCCGTTGAAGTCTATACTTTCCTCAGGATTGAACATCATATTCTTTTTTGCGTCAACTTTCAACAGGAAATATTTCAGTGCGCCCATGCCGACGATACGTGCAATCTCATCTTTCTCCTCGTTGCTCATGTCTTGGAATTTTCCAAGTTCCTCGCTGGTTTGGCGTGCTGTCTTTTTCATTTCTTCTATAAGATCATCTGCATCGACAACAGTTCCCTCACGGCTTTTCATCTTGCCGTTTGGTAATTCTACCATACCATAAGAGAAGTGGACAAGATCTTTGCCCCATTTAAAACCTAATTTGTCAAGAAGTATTGACAATACTTTGAAGTGGTATTCTTGTTCGTTTCCGACGACATAGACCATCTTATCGATAGGGTAGTCTTTGAAGCGCAATTTGGCTGTACCGATATCTTGGGTCATGTAAACGGAAGTTCCGTCTTTTCTCAACAGCAGTTTCTCGTCTAATCCTTCTGGTTTGAGATCTGCCCAAACAGAGCCGTCTTCATGACGTACAAACAGTCCTTCGTTAAGTCCTTTTTCTACTTCACTCTTGCCTGCTAAATAGGTTTGGGACTCATAATAAATCTTATCAAAGCTAACGCCCAAAGCCTTGTATGTCTGGTCGAATCCGGCATAAACCCAATCGTTCATCATATTCCACAAATCGCGGACTTCCTTGTCATTGTTTTCCCATTTGACGAGCATTTCGTGAGCTTCTTTCATCAGAGGAGACTCTTGTTCAGCTTTAGCTTTAGCGTCATCATCGCTCAGTCCTTCTGCCTTATACTGCTCAGTGAGTGCTTTTACCTCTGCGCGGAAGTGCTTGTCAAATGCAACATAAAAATCTCCGACTAAGTGGTCGCCCTTCTTGCCCGAAGTTTCGGGTGTGATGCCTTTTCCCCATTTTTGCCATGCGAGCATACTTTTACAAATATGTATGCCTCGGTCATTGACGATATTCGTGCGAATAATTTTGTTGCCGTTCGCAGCGATGATGTTTGACAATGCCCATCCAAGCAGATTGTTGCGTATGTGCCCTAAGTGTAAAGGCTTATTTGTATTAGGAGAGGAGTATTCTATCATTACGAGAGGAGAAGTCTCAGTGGCTTTTGTAATGCCATAAGTCTCATCCGCATGTATTTTCTCCAACATATTAACCCAGATGTGCGGTGTAAGGCAGAGGTTCAAATACCCGTTTATGACATTGAATTTCTCTATGGCGTCATCGTTTTCAACGAGCCAGTTGCCTATTTCCAAAGCAGTTTCTTCTGGTTTTTTATGCGATAGACGCAAAAAAGGAAATACGACAAGTGTCAAATGTCCTTCAAACTCAGGTCGCGTCTTTTGTAATTGTATTTGTTTTTCCTCTATGGTTGCACCGTATAAACTTTTCAGGGCAACAACAAGTGAGGCGGAAAGGTGTTCCTCGATTTTCATATTTGTTTGTGTTATGATGTTCTATGTTAGAATAAACATACAAAGATAAGAAAACTTTTGTAGTTATGGGATGATTACTAAAAAAGCGTGTCCTCGCAAGAAGACACGCTTTTTTATGTTTATACAAAGTTTTATGCTTTTACATCTTGTGCATCCTGGATGCGAATGTCTTCATCGGCTTTAATATTCTTGTGACCTTTGATAGTGAGGTATGCAAGAGGAGCAGCGATAAACAAAGATGAGAGTGTACCATATACAACACCCAGAATCATTGCGAATGCAAAGCTGCGGATGCTTGCGCCACCGAAGAAGATGATGACGAGCAATACTACCAATGTTGTTGTTGAGGTATTGATTGTACGTGCCAAAGTTGAGTTCAGTGACTGGTTGAACAGCAACTGCTTCTCGCGGTTTGGATAGAGTTGGAGATACTCACGAACACGGTCAAAGATAACCACTTTATCATTGATAGAATAACCGATACACGTCAAGATAGCACCAATAAATGTCTGGTCAATCTCCAGAGAGAATGGAAGAATACCCCAAAGCAGAGAGTATGTTCCGATAATCAAAGTGGAGTCACATGCCAGAGCCACTGTACTGCCAATAGAGAATGCAACATTGCGGAAGCGTATCAAAATGTAAATAAAGATAGCGACCAATGAGAGCAGCACACTGATGATAGCACCGTGGGTTACGTCCTTAGCGATAGATGGACCAACCTTTTGAGAACTGATGATTGAGCCGCCGTCACGTTTCTCTGTATTTTTGAAATCTTCAAGCGTTACGTTGTCGCTCAACAGTTTGCCTTCTTTCAGGCTGCTGTAAAGCACTTTCTCTATTTCTGTGTCAATAGAAGGATCGTTTTCTTCCATGCGGTAGTTGGTTGTGATACGTACTGTCTTATGGTCGTTACCCAATGCGATGACAGAAACATTGGCATCTGTCATATGAGATTTAACGAAATTGCTAACCGTTTCGGGTTCTACCGGTTGTTCAAACCGGACTTCGTAGTTACGTCCACCTGTGAAGTCAATACCTGTACTTAATCCTCTGGTAAAGAATGAACCAATGCTGATCATCAGCAATATCGCAACCAGAATAAATGAGACCTTGTATGAACTCATGAAATGGTATTGCGGATTGGACATAATGTTCTTTGACCAAGCGGTGGTAAAGGTAAGGTTCTGCCATTTGTTTTTCTTTCCTACATAGTAATCGTAGAAAAGGCGTGTAATGCATACTGCGGTAAAGACTGATGCCAGCAGACCGATAATCAATGTTGTGGCAAATCCGCGGATAGGACCTGTACCGAAATTGAACAGGAAGATACCCGTAATGATAGATGTCACGTTAGAGTCAATGATGGCTGAGAGTGCGTGCTGGTAACCGAGATTGATTGATGTGTAGAGTGATTTACCACTGCGAAGCTCTTCTTTGGTACGTTCATATATCAACACGTTGGCATCCACAGCCATACCCAGAGTCAGTACCATACCGGCAATACCGGACATGGTCAGTGCTGCTTGGAAGGAAGTCAGGATACCGAAGGTGAAGAACAGGTTGAGCAACAGGGCAAAGTTTGTTACCATACCAGGAATCAAGCCATAGATGCAGCACATGTAAACCATCAAAAGGACAAATGCCAATACGCAAGACAAGAAACCTTGGTTGATAGACTGTTGGCCTAAGCTCGGACCTACGATATCTTCTTGTACGATATGGGCAGGAGCGGGCATCTTACCACTATTCAATACGTTTGCCAAGTCTTTGGTGTCTTCTGTGGTAAAGTGTCCGGTAATCTCTGAGCGTCCGCCTGTAATCTCGTTCATTACGTTAGGAGCACTGTATACAACGCCGTCCAGTACGATGGCAATGGCGTGGTTGATGTTTTTCTTTGTCAGATTTGCCCATGTGCGTGCACCGTCAGTGTTCATTTCCATGGAGACACAAGGACGGCCGAATTGGTCAAATGTGTTTTGTGCATTTACGATAACGTCGCCTTCCAGAGGTGCTTTACCTTTCGAACCTGCCGTCTTGATGGCATAGAGTTCAAATACCTCCAATTTTTGGGACATGTCAGAAGGTTTGACGCTCCATTTTAACTCTAAGTCCTCAGGGAGTGCGTTCTTTGCAATCTCAGTGTTGAGAAGTTTGTTCACTTCTGCGGTGTCGCGTGCCAAAGCATATCCAACCATGCTGCCGCTTGCATTCTGGGCAGGAACAAGCTGGAGTACACTTAATAACGGGTGCTCTTTCTTCAGTTTTTCTATTTCAGCAGCGTCATTCTGTGCAGTTTCATTAACCTTCTTGCCTACCAACTTAGCTTTCAGAGAAGCGTCTGTTGCAGTACTGTCAGCCACGGTCTGTTCATCTGTAGCGGCTTTTTCTTCAACTGCTGTAGTGTCTTTTGCGGTGGCGTTGACGAGTTTTGTGTCTAACGAAGTGAGATAAGGAACAATGACGGCTGCGTCATAAGTCTCCCAGAATTCAAGGTTTGCGCTTCCTTGAAGTAATTTACGTATACGGTCCGGCTCCTTGATACCAGGGAGTTCCACCATGATACGGCCCATCTGACCTTCCAGAGTCTGAATGTTCGGCTGTGCCACACCAAAGCGGTCAATACGAGAACGCAATACGTTATATGAGTTTTCTACTGCTGCTTTGGTCTCCGAGCGCAACACTGCTTCAATCTCAGCGTCGGTGCTTCGGGTGTTGACTTTGCCTTTTAACTGCTGGGTAGCAAAGATGGTGTTTAACTTGTCTTTGCCGGCCAATGCCTGGAAGTCCCGGATAAAAAGTGTGATTAAGTTGTCCTGACTCTTTTGGGCTTCTACTGTAGCCTGTGAGAGGGCTTTGGTAAAATTAGGGTCGGTTGAACGATCTGCGAGACTCTTAATAACGTCTGGAACAGATACCTCAAGTACGACATTCATGCCGCCTTTCAAATCCAGACCTAAACCAATTTGCATTTCCTGGCACTGCTTGAGTGTGTAAGCTCCAAACCAAACCTTTTCATTCTTTAGGGAGTCAAGATAGAATTGAGCGGCTTTCGGTTCCATTTTTGCCGCTTTGTTTTCATAATGACGGGTTACGAACGAGAAGGAGAGATAGTAAATGCACACTAATACAAGTGCGACAGCAAATACTTTTACAAATCCTTTGTTTTGCATTTTGATAATATTTTTATTTGTTTTTATTCGTTAAATAATATACAGATACAATTTTTAGCGTGCAAATATAATAATTTTATTCCAAATATACCCTTTTCTGTTGTTAATTTCAGGCGAAACCCTTTAATATATATGGTACGGACATCTTTTTGCATCTGAAAAGTTCTTTTATTTAAATGTATAGAGAAACGAGAAGATGCAGCGTCTTGTATCGGGCATTGTCAAAGAAATAGATGACGGTGGCACGCTATGTTTTTAGTTCCAGCCCATGGAATGTAACTTCTGTGAGGCGGAATATATGTTCCAAAGTATGGAAGTTACATTCCATTCCGCGGAACGGAAAACATATAGGCAGAAGAGGATATGTTTTGTCGGAACCTGTTCGCATCTTGTCACGTCCAAGGCTGTCATGCAGTTTTAAGATTTTAATGGGATATGTGCTGTTACCCGAAGAAAATCAGTTATTTTTGTAACATAAATACCAAAAATAAGATGAAATCATACAAAAGACTTGCAGTCATTGCTGCGTTGTCAGTATTTATCTGCACAGCGTCTAATGCTAAAAACATCAACAAGCATCGTTGGACAGAAGAACAGGCTAACGAATGGTATAGCAAGCTTCCATGGCTTGTGGGATGCAACTATATTCCTGCTACGGCTATCAACCAGATAGAGATGTGGAGTAAGGATACCTACGATCCCCGTCAGATAGACAAAGAACTGACCTGGGCGGAGAGTATCGGTTTTAACACCTTGAGGGTATTCCTGAGCAGTGTCGTATGGGAACACGACCCACAGGAATTGAAAAATAATATGTCGGACTTCCTCAATATCTGTGAGAGGCATCACATTAGGCCGTTTTTTGTCTTGTTGGATGACAATTGGTTGCCTGAGTCCAAATATGGCGTACAACCTAAGCCCAAACCCGGTGTGCATAATTCTGGATGGGTGAAAGACCCCGCCATCAGTTTGCGCGCTGATACGACAAGGCTTTATAAATTCCTGAGAAGATATTTCAAAGATGTTATCGGATCTTTCCGCAATGACCGGCGCATATTGTTTTGGGATATCTACAATGAACCCGGTGCCCAGGGCATAGGTGTTGCATCCTATAACCTCATGAAGAAGACTTATGAATGGGCGCGCGAGGCAAGGCCGTCGCAACCTATTACGAGTTGTATATGTGAGATGGGTGCCAAAAATGTCAGGTTGCAGGCTTTCCAGTTAGAGCATAACGACATAAACACTTACCATAATTATAAAGATTCGCATGATCAAGAAGAAATGATTAAGTATCTGCGAATGGGAAACCGCCCGTTGATTTGTACAGAATACATGGCACGGAAATTCAACAGCAAGTTCCAAAACGTGTTGCCCGTTTTGAAAAAACATCGTGTCGGAGCTATCAACTGGGGTTTTGTAGCCGGTAAGACCAACACAAACTTTGCTTGGAACGACCCTTTGCCTGATATGAAAGAACCACCCGTGTGGTTTCATGACATTTTCCGCACTGACGGCACGCCCTTCGATCAAGAGGAAATCGATGTTATAAAATCGCTGACAGGCAAATAAGCGCTGAGTTTATTCTGTCTTTTTGGGACACTTTTTGGAGCAGTCCCTTTGTCCGCAGCACGAACATTCTCCGCAGGAATGTCCGCCTTTACCTTTTATGAGTCTGAACACCACCCACGATGCTGTCAGCAAAATAATAGCCAGTATCAGGATACTTTGAATATTCATTGTTCTAAAGAATTAACGCATAAAGCATGTGAACAATAAAGGCGCAAAGCCATGCTATAGCGCACTGCCACACGATGAGCGTGGCGGCATAGCAAGTGCCCATCTCGTGGCGGATTGTGGCAACTGTGGCGATACAAGGTGTATAGAGCAAACAAAACACCAGCAGACTGAGCGCTGTGGCTGGCACCAGTGCCGTGGTCAAAGCGGCGCTGGAGCCAAACAGGACAGTCAGGGTAGAAACTATGCTCTCCTTGGCTAAAAAGCCGGAAACCAAAGATGTGACAATACGCCAGTCTCCAAATCCCAGAGGTGTAAAGACTGGAGCCACCCATCCAGCTAACATGGCCAAAATACTGTCTTTTGAGTCTTCCACAATATGAAAATGGTAATCAAAGGTCTGCAGGAACCAGATGACGATGGTGGCTATAAAAATAATGGTAAATGCCCTTAATATAAAATCCCTCACCTTGTCCCATATTAGCCGCAAAACGCTTTTTACTCCCGGTATGCGGTAATTGGGCAGTTCCATGACAAACGGCACAGGATGCCCCTTGAAAACAAAGCGTTTCATGAATAAAGCGAAAAAGATACCCACAATGATGCCTGACAGATACAAATATATCATAACAATTGTGCCGTTTTCAGGGAAAAAGACTGCGGTAAAAAAGGCATATACAGGCAGTTTTGCCGTACAACTCATAAAAGGCGTTAGCATTACGGTCAGTTTTCTGTCGCGCTCCGACGGTAGTGTGCGGCTTGACATTACGCTTGGAACACTGCAGCCGAAACCTATCAGCAAAGGAACAATGGAACGCCCCGATAAGCCCAGGCGGCGTAGCGGCTTATCCATTACAAAGGCAATGCGCGCCATGTAACCGCTGTCTTCCAGAAGGGACAAAAGAAAAAACAATGTTACGATAATCGGGATAAAACTCACTACAGAGCCGACGCCAGTGAAGATACCATTTATTATTAAAGAGTGGACAACGGCTTCCACGTTCCAGTTTGTTAATTGAGTGTCAGTCCATGCGGTGAATGACGCAATGGCTTTTGCCATCTGTAGCTGAAGCGTACCGCCTATGACATCAAACGTCATCCAAAAAATAAAGAGCATAATGGCGAGAAACGCAGGTATAGCCGTCCATTTTCCCGTAAGGACTTTATCTATAGAGATACTGCGCAGGTGTTCTTTGTTCTTTTTGGGTTTCACCACAGTAGCCTGACAAGTATCTTGAATAAAAGCATAGCGCATATCTGCTATGGCAGCAGCTGAATCCAACCCTCTGTGTTCCTCCAATTCCTGAATAATTAAGGACACTGTTTTATTTTCGTTGTTGCTTAATTGCAAAGCCTGTTGGATATATTTATCTCCTTCCAGTAGTTTGGTGCCGGCAAAGCGAACAGGAATATCTGCTCTTAATGCGTGGTCTTCAATTAGATGCATAATGCCGTGAATGCTTCTGTGTACAATTCCGCCATGATAAGTGGGTTTACAGAAATCCACGCGGGTAGGGCATTCGTGGTAGCGGGCGACATGAACCACATGTTCCATCAACTCGTCTGTTCCTTCATTCTTCAGGGCAGAAACAGGCACGACGGGTATCCCTAACAAACGTTCCATTTTGTTTATTCTTACAGTACCGCCATTATTGCGCAACTCGTCCATCATGTTCAGAGCCAATACCATCGGCACGTTAAGTTCCATGAGTTGCATGGTAAGGTACAGATTGCGCTCAATGTTTGTGGCATCGGCGATGTTGATGATAGCAGTGGGTTTATGCTTCAGGATAAACTCTCTTGTGATGACCTCTTCTTTGCTGTAAGGCGACAAAGAATAAACGCCGGGTAAATCCACAATCTCAACATAGGGATAGCACTTGGCCGTTCCGCTTTTAGTATCTACCGTCACACCGGGGAAATTGCCTACGTGCTGATTTAATCCTGTTAATTGATTAAACAATGTAGTTTTTCCGGAGTTTTGGTTTCCTACCAGAGCAAGTACGATTTTCTCTCCTTTGGGTATGCCTTTTTGGCGACTGTCATGATGTATCGGCGCAGCTTCACCCAAGCCGGGGTGCTCATACAGTATATAAGCTTCATCTTCCGCCTCATTGGCGTTCTCTTCTATTTGATTATCACAGACTTTAACTTCTATTCTGTCAGCATCAGCCATGCGCAAAGTCAATTCATAGCCATGAATGAGTATTTGCATAGGATCGCCGAGAGGAGCGTATTTGACGATTTTTACAGACGCTCCGGGTATAATGCCCATATCCAAGAAGTGTTGGCGTAATGCAGGTTCGCCGGTTACTGTTTGGACTTCAGCTCTTTGTCCGATGTTCAATTCCTTGAGAGTCATACCCTTTTTAAATTGTATGCAAAATTAATACTATTCCGCAGACTGCACAATACCCATTAATGTGGATTTTTGGTATTCATCATTGAATACAGTAAAAAAAACAATTATTTATGATTTTTAGCAGCTTTATTCTTGGTTTTATAAAAATAGATGCTTATCTTAGCAGTTGCTTTAATAACGATAGGACTATATGACACAATATTCAAATAAAAACAATTTTTGTATCATCCTCTGCGGAGGTTTCGGCAACCGTTTATGGCCTTATAGCCGCAATCGTAAGCCCAAACAATTTTTGGATTTGCTCAATCTTGGTAAAACCATGATGCAACTTGCTTATGATAGATTTGCGCGTATCTTGCCAGAAACGAATATATTTATTGTTACTCAGAAGGAGTATGTCGGATTAGTTCAAGAACAACTTCCCCAGTTGCCGCAGCGCCAAATTATAGCGGAACCAGTGTCACTCGGGACAGCGCCGTCTGTTGCTTTGGCAAGTGCGTTTATATATGAAATAAATCCACATGCAAACATTGTCGTTACTCCTGCTGACCAGTTGATACTTAACGAAGAAGATTTTCGTAGACAGGTTGTGCAATGTCTGCAGTTTGTTGAGCAAGAAGAGCGGTTTGTTGTCATCGGGGTTAAACCCAGTCACCCCGAGCCTTCTTACGGATATATTCAAATAGGTAGCGAGGTTATAGGTGAATTCTCCAAAATTAAGAGTTTCACAGAGAAGCCTAACATAGACTTTGCGCGCATCTTCTGTGAAAGCGGAGAATTTTTCTGGAGCACAGGTTTGTTCTTCTTTAATATCAAAACTTATGTGAATGCTTACGGAAAGACACATCCGAAGCTGAAACTGCTTATAGAGCGTATCGATTTCGGTTTGAATCATGATGACATATTATCATTTGTTGAAGAACAGTATCCGCGGACATTCTATCAGTCTATAGATTTGCTGATATTAGAGAAATGTTCCAATGTTTATGTAAAGGTATGTACCTTCGGGTGGGCAGATATCGGTAATTGGAATAATCTTTATGAAGTGTCCCAAAAGGATAAAGCTGGTAATGCCATTCTTAATTCCACAACCGAACTGTATGACAGTAAAAACAACATTATCCGTGTGCCGCAAGATAAAGTGGTTTTTGTAAAAGGTTTGGAGGATTATCTTATTACGGAAAACGGAAACGTTCTGATGATATGTCCTAAGAACGATACTTCTTTGCAGCGTAGAATGCTGACGGATGCAAAAATGAAATATGGAGATAAAATGGGATAGCCCCTTTTAGTTTCGCCCGTAGTTTCCGGGAGAATGATACACCCCGTGTAGATGTTAAAAAAATGGCATGTATATGGAAGAGCAGTTAAAACACAAAAATTATAGTCTTTTATTATTCTAACTTCATCAAAATCCTTCAAAATTTTATATCTTTGCATAAAGTATCAAAGGTTATGGAAGATAGGCGGCATCTTTGCTTTTCTGTCATACCGCAAGTGGCAGGGAACGTTTCTCAACGGGAAACTATAGATGTTTCTTTTTGTTTCATCAATGATGCACTTTCTATATTTGTTTTTTCTCTTTTATTGAAAAATAGGCGATACGGAAATATATCGCCTATTTTTTTGCCAATATCATAAAATATGTCGGAGAATAGAATACTTATCAAAAACGGAACAGCAGTCGTCCATAATAAATGTCAGCGGGTGGACATCCTAATAGAAAATAAAAAGATAGCCCGGATAGCTTCAGGCATTGCTGCCGAAGAGAGCATGACTGTTATAGATGCTAAAGGTAAGTATATCACCTATGGTCTGGCGGATGTACATGTACATTTCCGTGAACCTGGCTATTCTGCAAAAGAAACGATTGAGACAGGTTCTAAAGCAGCAGCACATGGAGGATATACGACAGTTTGCTGTATGCCCAATTTGAATCCTGCCCCTGACTCATTACAGAATCTTGACATAGAGGAGGAATTGATAGACAACCAGGCTGTAATAGACGTCAGACCTTATGCCACTATCACCAAGCAACGCAAAGGAATGGAGGCCGTGGACTTCGAGACCTTAAGTCCTTATGTAGTAGGATTCAGTGATGACGGAAGCGGTGTCCAAAACGAAGCTGTCATGGAAGAAGCCATGACGCATGTAGCTGCGCTAAAAGGAATTATTGCGGCACATTGTGAAGACAACAGTTTGCTGAATGGCGGATACATACATGAAGGTAAGTATGCTCAGTTGCATCATCATAGAGGAATCTGTTCGGAAAGCGAGTGGGGGCAAATAAAGAGAGACATTACCTTGGCGGAAAAAACAGGATGCCATTATCATGTCTGCCACATTTCAACCAAAGAAAGTGTTGAGCTCATTCGTAAAGCAAAGGCGCGTGGTGTCAATATAACGTGTGAGACAGCTCCTCACTATCTTGTATTGACAGATGAAGATTTGCAGGAGGACGGACGTTTTAAGATGAACCCGCCACTACGTTCTGCAGAAGACCAATATGCATTGATAGAAGGCATAAAAGACGGGACGATAGACTGCATTGCTACAGATCACGCACCGCATACGCCGGAAGAAAAATCCAAAGGGTTGGAAAAAAGTGCAATGGGTATTGTGGGATTGGAAACGGCATTTTCTGTGGTATATACTCATCTTGTCAAAAAGAACGTCATATCATTTGAAAAAATGTTAGAATTGATGTGTGACAATCCCAGACGTATATTTAATCTGAAAGGAAAATTGGAAGAAGGCGAGTTCGCAGACCTTGCCATATTTGATATATATCACCCATACACTATAGATAGCAGCGGTTTTTTCTCCAAAGGCCACAGTACGCCGTTTGAAGGATGGCGTGTCTACGGCAAATGCTGTCAGACTATTTATCACGGGAAATGTGTTTGGACGGAACTTGTTAGAAGCGATAAATGATATAAAAGATGCAACGTGTAGAATTAAAGATAAAGTATAATAGACAACTCATTCCAAATATATATGAAATGTGTTTAGAAGGAGATGTCAGTGATATCCGCCAGCCTGGACAGTTTGTCAATGTCGCAGTGGACAACCTATACCTAAGGCGTCCATTGTCGGTCTGTGATTATAATGAGCACGAACTGACACTACTATATAAAGTTGTGGGCCGCGGTACAACGCGATTGTCGCTCATGCACGAAGGTCAAGAAGTGGATATCCTAAGTGGTTTGGGTAACGGGTTTACTACGGATGTTCCTTACTCAAATATCCTTCTTGCAGGAGGCGGAATAGGCATTGCGCCATTGTATAAATTGGCAAAAGAACTCAAATCTCGCGGGAAGAAGCTATCAGTAGCGCTATGTTTCAATACTGAATCAGAGATTTTTTATGACACGGCATTTAAGGAAATAGGCCTCAATGACGTATATATCGTCACTGTTGACGGAAGTAGAGGTCACAAAGGTTTTGTTACAGATTTGATAAGGCAACAGCAACAGATGTTTGGCTATTTTTATGCATGTGGGCCTATGCCTATGTTGAAAGCATTATGCCAAGAAGTCAACTGTCCTGGCGAAGTCAGCCTTGAAGCAAGAATGGGTTGCGGATTTGGGATTTGTATGGGATGTTCCATAGAGACAACCAAAGGCAGTCAGCGTATATGTAAGGAAGGCCCTGTATTTAAGAAGGAGGATGTAGTATGGTAGCGAAAACGTCAGTTAATTTAAGCGGTGTTTATTTGGACAACCCTGTCATTCCTGCCAGTGGAACATTCGGGTTCGGGAAAGAAATGGCGGAAGTGTATGATATAAATATACTTGGCTCTATCTCTATAAAAGGCACAACACGCCAAGCAAGATATGGCAATCCGTTGCCCCGTATTGCTGAGGGGAGTTGTGGAGTTCTTAATTCTGTCGGACTTCAAAATCCTGGAGTTGATGCTGTCGTCAGTACCGAATTACCGGAGTTGCGTAAAATCTTTAGGAAACCGATTATTGCGAATATCAGTGGCTTTTCTATTGATGACTATGCTTACTCTTGCGAAAAAATAGACAAAGAAAAACAAGTTGAAATAATTGAAGTAAATATCTCTTGCCCGAATGTGCATAATGGAGGTATGGCTTTCGGTACATCACCTGATATGGCGGCTAAAGTTACTGCCGCTGTCAAAAAAGTAACGACCAAGCCGGTTTATGTCAAGTTAAGTCCTAATGTTACAGATATTGTTTCCATTGCAAGGGCATGTGAGGATGCCGGTGCCGACGGACTGACTTTGATAAACACTATTCTTGGAATGCGTATAGATATCCAACGCAGAAAACCTGTTTTGGCGCAGAAGATGGGCGGATATTCAGGTCCGGCTATTTTTCCCATCGCTGTGAGGATGGTGTATCAAGTCGCACAGGCATGCCATATTCCGATTATGGGTTGTGGTGGTGTGGCCACGGCGGAAGATGTGATTGAAATGATGATGGCCGGTGCAACCGCAGTACAGGTCGGGGCGGAAAATCTACACAATCCGTATGTGTGCAAAGAGATAATAGAACAACTCCCGGTGGTCATGAACCGCTTGCATATTGACTCACTGGAAGATATTATTGGTATCATAAAATAATAATACAATATGGCAAAAGATGTTATAATAGCTTGCGACTTTGATAACGTACAAACGACATTACAGTTTTTGGATAATTTCAAAGGCCGTAAACCGTTTGTCAAAATTGGAATGGAACTTTATTATGCCTCTGGTCCCGATATAGTCAGAGAGATTAAGCGCAGAGGACATAAAATTTTTTTAGACCTTAAACTTCACGATATTCCCAATACGGTCCGAAAGACGATGAAGGTACTTTCTAATTTGGATGTAGATATGACGAATGTTCATGCTGCGGGTACAATAGAGATGATGAGCGCGGCTTTGGAGGGTCTGACCCGTGAAGATGGGACAAGACCATTGCTGATAGCTGTTACACAACTCACCAGTACAAGTGAGCAAAGGATGCAAGATGAACTTTTGATAAACGCATCAATCCAAGATACTATTGCAAAATATGCGCAAAATACACGTCAGGCAGGACTTGATGGTGTGGTCTGCTCCCCTTTGGAGGCGGCTTTGGTAAAACAGGCTTGCGGGCAGTCTTTCCTGACAGTAACGCCCGGTATTCGATTCTCTGACAATACCAAAGATGACCAAGTCCGCATTACTACTCCAGGCAAAGCGCGCGAGATAGGATCGGATTACATTGTAGTAGGGAGACCTATAACTGCTGCAGACAATCCGGTAGCAGCATATGAGCGATGCCTTAAAGAATTCTTAGAAATAAATTAAATACAAGTGTTATGACAGAAAAAGAATATGCAAAGGATTTACTCTCTATTGGTGCTGTTTTTTTGCGCCCAGAGCAACCTTTTACATGGGCAAGTGGTATAAAAAGCCCTATTTATTGCGATAACCGTTTAACATTGTCGGCTCCTGAAGTTCGCAATCATATAGAGGAAGGTCTGACAGCTCTTGTCACAGAACATTTTCCTAATGTTGAAATGCTTATGGGGACATCTACGGCGGGTATAGCTCATGCGGCCATTGTTGCTACCCTTTTGGATATGCCTATGGGATATGTGCGTAGTAGTGCAAAAGATCATGGACGGACAAATCGTATTGAAGGGAAAATGAATCCCGGAACAAAGGTTGTTGTTGTCGAAGATCTTATTTCTACGGGAGGAAGCTGTATAGAGGTAGTAGATGCGTTGCGCGAGGCAGGTGCTGATGTATTGGGAATAGTCAGCATATTTACTTACGGCATGAAAAAAGGTCTTGACCGTATCGCCGAAGCCAACACCGTAAATTACTCTCTTTCTAATTTAGACGCTTTGGTAGAGGTTGCCGTAGAAGAAAACTATATCGCTCCGAAGTGGAAAGAGCGTATAATTGCTTTCAGGAATAACCCTTCAGATGATAATTGGACAAAATAAACGAAATAATATGAAACATCTTATAGATCCCACAGATTTGACCTACGATGAAACTAATGACATCATTACATTAGCAGAGGATATTATCGCCCACCGTGAACTTTATACGTCACGAATGAAAGGGAAAAAACTGGCAACGCTTTTCTATGAGCCGAGCACCCGTACCCGTCTTAGCTTTACAGCTGCGATGATGGAACTTGGAGGAAATGTCCTTGGGTTTGACGATGCGCGCAGTTCTTCAGTATCAAAAGGGGAAACAGTGGAAGACACTGTCCGTGTTGTAGGCAATTTTGCTGACATCATTGCCATGCGTCATCCTATCGAAGGCGCCCCGCTCATTGCGTCTCAAGTTTCGGATGTGCCTATTATCAATGCGGGTGACGGTAGCCATAGCCATCCGACCCAGACACTGACAGACTTGCTGACTATCAAGAGAGAGCTCGGGCATATTGATGGTATCACTATAGGCTTTTGCGGAGATTTGAGGTTTGGAAGGACTGTACATTCTTTAATCAAAGCATTGTCGCGTTATAAAGACATTAAAGTGGTGCTTATCGCCCCAGATACCCTGCGTTTGCCAGACTATATCAAACAGGATGTCTGCGACCGTCTCGGCATACGTTATAAAGAGGTCGCCACCTTGGAGGAAGCGATTCCGGATTTGGATATTTTGTATATGACGCGAGTACAAAAAGAACGTTTTCTTGACGAAGATGATTATGACCGGGTAAAGGACAGTTTTATTTTGGATGCGGCAAAAATGAAATTAGCCAAGGAGACAATGAAGGTTCTTCATCCGCTGCCTCGTGTGAACGAGATTTTAACAGAAGTAGACGATGACCCTCGCGCTGCCTATTTCCGTCAGGTTGAAAACGGCAAGTTTGTGCGTATGGCGCTGATTTGCAGATTGCTAGACTGGAAGAATGATGATAATCACAAGATGCCTGAAGGACACGAAATGTTTGTAAATGACGATACACTGCATTGTTACAATACAAAGTGTATTTGTAACAATGAATATGTGAAAACTAAATTTTACGAATCACTTGACGGCGTCGTCAGGTGCTTTTACTGCGACACAAAGGTCAGAGAGTAAAATGTTGTCAAACTCGGTATGAAAATATCAGAATAAGGAATATGAAGAAAATTATTTTCACCATCCTGTTCGTTTTCATAGCTATTGAAATGTATGCCTGGCAAGTGAAGTTGGCAGACAGCATAACCAAGAGCCCGGTAGGTTTTGCTACTGTCTATGATGCTAAAGGAACTGTAATTGGACGCTCAGACATGGGAGGTTATATTAATCTTCAGGAAGGCGTCGAATATCATATTTCTCATATAGGCTATGTGCCCAAGAGGATCGTTTATAATGAGGACAGCATCATCCTCTTGTCTCCATCGTCTTATAAATTGTCAGGAGTCACTGCTACCGCCAAGAGAAAGAAGTATTATCACTGTAAAGTGTACTTCAGAAGTATAGAGCATGTAGATTCATGTCTGAAGTATTATATGGACGGAATACGGGAATTCTATATCAACACCAAAAACAAAAAGGTGCATTGCGGTAATGTCGTAACGAATAACTTTATGTCTAAGAGAAAAGACATTGCACAGAAGAAGCGAAATATGATGATAGGCGACAAGTACATAGCTCTTCCGTTTCTTGACAAGAGCACTTTATATGAGGAAACAATGCGTGACAAAAAGAGAAATATCAAATCGGGTATTGTGTACGCAGATTCTATATCAATAGGTAGTTGCGAGTTTCTTACTGACAAGAACGAGATGCTTTTGTCTATAGATGCCTTGTGGCCCAAAAACGCTCTTGTGACAAATCTATTCGGGTATGAGCAAGTATTATCGAAATACAACAAAACGGAATTATATCGATACAATGACCTTGATGCCCCTTCCGTTTTCAATTTGAAATCCTCCAACAGTTACAGGCATCTGACATTGACCCATAAGAAAGAAAATATAGTTAGGGACATTGATGTCGAAGATATATTCTACGTTGTTGAATATGAATATACAGACACAAAGGAATTATCTTCGTCAACATTGTTGAAGGAAAATTATAAGAAATATTCAGAAATGTTCCCTATAACTGAAAGAATAAGGGAACAGTTGGTTCAAGAAGAATAACTACGAAAAAAAGCCTTTCTTCTGCTAAAAAACCTCCACTGGTGGAATGGAAAAATCCGCCAGTGGAGGTTATAAGGATATAAAAAGAGGATAAAGACTCTTTATTTCAGTGTGATAGTATTTGTCAGTGCCGGTGTGGATAATTCGTAGTAATCGCGGCCGACGACAGAAATTGTTAAGGGAACTCCTGTAGGAAGTTTCTGCAGGAGCATCTTTATTGTATTTGGTCTGTCAGAGCCCATATATTGTAATGCGCTCTGATTAATGTCAGAGATGACTTTGGTCCCGGCGTTGTTGGTGACGCTGATGATATAGCGGTTGACGCCTTCATTGTCATCAACAGCGTGTGGTATTTCAATAAAGCACTCTGTACTGCTTTTTTGTGTTACTTTCAGTTCTGCACCAGCATTCCACCATGGGTTTTTGCCTCCTGTGCGTGCGTTAGTGTATTTAAATCTACTTGTATCATTAAAGGGAGGTGATACTATCCAGTCGTTATCATATTTAATACCGCGCGCAGTATTCCATCGTTCCATAACAACTTCTTCGTCATCATTGATATACACGACAAGACCCTCTGTCAGATAGTAGTCTGTATCAGAACTTGCTTGATAATGATTCTTGCCAGGGAATTTGGTCGGATGGCTATCGCTCTTTTGGCTGCCGTCGTTTACAGCGGTGTAATATTTCTGGTAAATGTTATGCGGATCCATGATGCCCATGTGGGTGTGTCCGCTGAAGTGTATAGCCTGTGGATATGGCCTGAGCATATCGTCCAGATTGTCATCATAAGCCGCGTAATCTCCGTCGTCGTATGAGCCGATGATAGTATGGCGTGGCAATGTATGTGTAAACACGAAGATTGGTTTGTCAGGATATCTTACGGCAGCGTCTTTCAAGGCGTTGTTTACAAAATTTCTGGTTTCCTCATTGATGGTTTCTCCACGATAGAGAGTTCCGTCAAGTCCGACAGCAATAAAAGGATAGCCTTCGATATCGATATAATAATTGTCGGTAGAAGAGATATGGGTATTAAAAGCTTTCACGCCAGTCTCTCCGTTAATCCAATCGTGATTGCCACGAATGAAGATTTTCTTGATACCCTTGCGGAGATATTTATTAAAATAGTTCTTGACATCTATATATTGTTCTTCTTGTCCGCGGTCGCCGATGTCGCCGACAATGAATACATACTGCAGCTGTGGCTCCATGGTGTCTAATGTTTTCAAGAATTTGGGTGCACGGTTATACCAATAACCTGCATTAGTGTCACCAAAATGGATGTCTGATATTACCGCAAATCTCGGTGTGGAGTAAAGATGTTTGTCATAATAATATTGTGTCGCAGAAATCGTTTCAAAGACTTTGCCTTCAGTATCCGTTATGCTGATTTCTCCAGTGCGACTGGATTCTCCGTATAGTTTTTTTGCATAAAACAGGCATTTTCCGTCTTCGCCCAGTTCTGCTGTTATCCACTCTGGACACTTTATGTTATATGTTGAGTTAGATGTTATAAGTACGCTGTCCAGTAGTTTGTCACTATAAAACTTAATTTCGCTTTTATTGCTTGAGGCAGTGGCAGCCGACCCTATCTGTTTAACAGTGATAGCGATGGATTTCATGTCTCTGCCTTTAAGGGTTATGGTTCCCGTTCTAAAGCCTTTGCCTGAATAATGTGTTGCTTTTAGTTTTAATGTTGTTTTGTCCACAAACGAAGGTGATAGCCAGAAAGGACGGTTGGATACTTTTAAATCCAAGTTTGTATTGATTTTTGTAAGATATTCCCCTGCTTCAGCAGGAATAGTTACTATTGAGCCTTCTATTGACACCCATGAATCTGTATATTTTGCAACAGACGCAACATAATGTTCTTCAGCATAAAGATTGTTGCAGCAAAGAAGAACGGCTAAGATATATAATGTTTTTTTCATGTCTATTTCTTTTTATTTCACAATAACTTTCACGTTTCTCCCATCAGTCCATTTGACCAGATAGATGCCGGGAATCAATTGTGCTTGTTTGTTATGTTGTTTTCCGTTTGCATCCCATAAAGTGTAGTTCTGGTCACCAGTTACAATTATTTTCTTGTCTTGGATGGTGACAGTTTCTTTTTCTGTGTTGACACCATTAATGCCAGTGACAACAGTCTCAACAAAATTCAGTTTCCAGGCAAATTCACTGTTGGCTGTTAAATTCAGTGGCAGGGGATCTCCTCCGCTTGTGATATTGGCAAGATATCTGGTAACGCCGTCGTCTTCGACTCCTTTAATGGTGTATTGGTCGTCTCCCAGATAAGAAAAAGTGTGTCCGTTATTATTTTCAGTCGGGACACCAACTTTAGAATAGTTGAAGTTGCTTAATGCCTCTGATGTAGACAACAGGAATTCTCCTGTGGCTTTGTTGATGATTTCAGTTTTACCATCCTCTCGCTTTACAAGCTTCCACAGGAAATAATCAGATTCTTCGTCCAAGTCCTCCAATTTCAGTTGTTTCTCTGCCGAGTTGCTGTTGGCGAAAGCTTTTGTTGACATGCATTTACCGTCCAAAGCACTGATAATGCGATAGTATGTTTCCGTGGCATTATCTGAGTATATCAAAGAACCGTTTCCGGAGTAAATGGTCAGGCGCATGGTTTCTGATGTCAAGACATTGCGTGTACCTTTGCTAAAGGCTACGATACGATACTTGCCGCTTTCAAGTGTTGAGGCAGGTATTGTGACCTTTCCTGATGAGCTGCCTTCTATGTCTATTGTGTAAAATGGTTCTGATGTTTTCAAATTGGAAACGAGGGAGAATACGCCTATCCAACCGCCTTTTTGCTTGGAGAAACCCGTGTAGGTGA
This sequence comes from uncultured Bacteroidales bacterium, assembly GCA_902766625.1. Classification (GTDB taxonomy): domain Bacteria; phylum Bacteroidota; class Bacteroidia; order Bacteroidales; family Bacteroidaceae; genus UBA6382. The sequence continues at coordinate 34,880 of CACXEH010000076.1, forward strand.
TGGGAATGTCTTCTTCTTCAATGAAGGATGTTTTACTTAGGCTTAATTTAACCGTTGAACCTACAACAACTGATGTTTTTTCAAAGAGGGATACGTATGTTCCTTCGTGCACATAATAGATGTTGTAGTCACTGTTGGTGGTAGTGCGAAGGATTACTGTACCGTCTGTTTCTGTGATGTCCGCGCTTGCTGCAGGAGAAACAAATTCGGAGCTTCCGCTTGGAACCAGTTTATATTTCTCCGGATACATGACGATTCTGTCGCCTTTTAGTGCCGGCGCATTCTTATATGTTATTGTTATATCAGCGCCTGTTGTATAGGCTTTCTCATTTGTGGACATGCTGAAAGTGCTTTCTGTATTGTCCACGAGGACATATACCGGTTCAGACAGCAGTGTCGTTCCAGTATACATAACAATATTGAAGAGATGCTTTCCCGCAGTTTCGGGAATTGTTAAAGTCGCCTCTCCTTTTCCTTTTGAAATAGATGTCTTCAAGACGGCTGATGCTATACTTCCGGTAGGAGTGCAGACTGCGATACCTGCATTAGACGGTGCATTATAAAAATCAACATTCAGTGTCTCTCCCAGTTTAATCTTGTTTTTCTGAAGTACGAGTGTTGGGTCATTCCAACTGCCATATGCTGATATTGAGAGTAACAATGCCAGCAATGAGAATACGAGTTGTTTTTTTCTACCGTTCATTTGATTTTACGTTAAACTTATATATGACAAAATTACAATTAAAAAATAAGTTAAGACTTCTTTTATTTAAAATTTCATATTTCTTGGGTGATGCAAGAGGATTTCTTCGCGCAGGCGTTGCTTGTCGATGTGGGTATAGATTTCCGTTGTCTCAATACTCTCATGTCCCAGCATGGCTTGTATGGCTCTCAGGTTGGCACCACCGGCTAAAAGATGGGTTGCAAAAGAGTGGCGCAAGGTATGAGGACTGACCTCCTTATGAATATCTGCCTTTTCTGCCAGTTCCTTGATGAGGTGGAAGACCATGATGCGCCCGATGTTTTTAATTTTGCGGTTAACGGTAATAAAAACATAGTCGGTGTATTGTGGCGGTATGTTCCATGTGTTTCGGTCGCGAAAATAATAGCGCAGGCAGTCAGATGCTCTTTGGGAGATAGGGACCAACCGTTCTTTGTTTCCCTTGCCGAGGACCTTAATAAAGCCTTCATCCAGATACAGGTCGGAGATTTTGAGGTTACATAGCTCGCTGACACGTAGGCCGCAGCCATACAGGACTTCTATTATGGCAAGATTGCGTTGTCCTTCTTTTTTGCTCAGGTCAATGCAATTTTCCATTTTGTCAATCTCGTCGACTGTGAGCACGGTGGGAAGATATACCCCAATCTTCGGACTGATGATGAATTCGGAGATATCTACTGGAATCATTTTCTCAATCAGCATAAACTTGAAAAACGAGCGCATGCCGCTGAGTATGCGTGCCTGAGAGCGTGAGTCCACGACATCGTGCAATCCGGCGGCATATTGATGCAATTGTTCCAATGTGAGATGCTGGGGTTCTGTGTTGTTTTCTCTGCAAAAAACGAACAGGCGCTCCAAATCCCGCAGATAGGCATCAAGTGTGTTGGGAGAACAGGATTTCTCTAATCTCAGATATGCACTGTATCTCTGTCGGAGCGCTTCAAGTTCCTTGTAAAAAAAGTCGTTGTTTTCAGCTTTTGCATCGTTAGGAACAATCTTTTCATTTTTTTCGTCCACGTGAAAATAAATTTATATATCTTTGCTTTGCCACAAAAATAATAAAAATCAATCAGAAATGACGAAAATACAAATCATCAATGGGCCAAATCTCAACCTGCTGGGCACCCGCGAGCCGGAGATTTATGGCGGCAAGACGTTTGAAACTTACTTGGAAGAACTGCGCAGGGATTATCCTCAAATACAGATTGCGTATTTCCAAAGTAATGTGGAAGGTCTTTTGATAGACAAGTTGCAGGAAGTGGGTTTCTCCTATGACGGCATTATCTTAAACGGAGGCGCATATACCCATACGTCTGTTGCGTTACAGGATGCCATCCGCTCCATCAAAACACCAGTAGTAGAGGTACATATTTCCAATGTGTTCCAACGTGAGGAGTTCCGTCATCATTCCTATCTGTCACCTGTGTGCAAAGGTGTGATATGTGGCTTTGGGATGGATTCTTATCGTTTGGCCTTGGAGGCATTGCTGGCAGATAAATAACAGTAATCTTGTGAAGGAGACAGAGCTCATAGATGAGTATATAAGCCGGCATATAGAAGGGGAGCACCCCTATCTGTACAAGTTATACAGGGACAGCAATCTTTATCTGGTGCACGGCCACATGATATCTGGTCATGTGCAGGGGACGTTTCTGCATATGATGGTCAAGTTACTGACTCCTAAACGTATATTGGAAATAGGAACTTATACAGGTTATTCTTGTCTGTCTATGGCATCGGCTTTGTCAGAAGGCGGAAAGATACTGACTTACGAGATAAATGACGAGATGGAGGACTTCACTCGGCCTCGCATTAATGCTTCGCCGTGGGCCGACAAGGTGGATTTCCGCATCGGCAATGTGCTGACAGACTTGCCGCAAGATGCAGGTCCGTTTGAATTGGTGTTTATCGACGGCAACAAACGGCAATATGTGGAATACTACGAATTGGTGTTAAGTGTTCTTGTTTCAGGCGGCTTAATTATTGCTGATAATACTTTGTGGGACGGGCATGTCATAGATGTCGCATATGACAGGGACGCACAGACTAAAGGCATAAGGGCCTTTAATGATTTGGTCGCCCAAGACGACAGAGTGGAAAAAGCCATACTTCCATTGCGTGACGGACTTACGCTGATAAGAAAAAAATAAGCATCAGCGCTTTGTGCGGAAATTCATAAATGTTGATAGAATTCCGGCTGTCGTTTACATGCGCAAAAAAAAGACCTTATAATTAATCTGTTGACGGGGTTATCCATCCTTTCAGATATGTTTTTTGTCGGGAGCTATAGGGTGAGTATAACACTTTCCACCAGTTTCTTTGCATCACTGTTGCTGTAAAGTTGTCTTTTTCACGGCGTTATGTTTTCCGTTCCGTAGGCTGGAATGTAAATTCTATAGGATGGAACGCAGGTTCCACCCGGTGGAATGTATGTTCCAGCCCGTGGAATTAAAAACATGTCGGGCTAAAGAGATGTTTCGTTCCCGTAAATCAGGGATAATGTGCGTCGGTGTTCATTGACAGGAACACCGCGGTATATCTCACAAAACAAAGACACTTTTCAACTGCTTATAGGGTTGAAAAGTGCCAATGATAAGTCTGATATTTCAGGGTAAAAACTTGTATCAGTTAGTGAAGGCCACCCGATGACAGTTTTTATTTTCCTGTATTAAAACATGTAAGCAATCTGTACCTGCCAGGTGTTTGCTTTCATGCTTCCGTCGCCGTTGAGTTGTTTGGCATATTTGCCCAAAGCAAAGTTATAGCCTACACCTGCTTCCAGATGGCTGAACAAAACCACACCTGCACCGACATTCCATGAGATGCTGGATTTCTTCAGTTTGAATGTTTCCTGCGCTGCTGTGGTGTTTGTCGGGTCTTTGATGTTCCAAGTATCGCTGCCGACCTGGAAACCAAACTGCGGACCTGTCATGACATAGACTTTAGCCAGATTGATGCCAATCTGATAACGGATGTTCAGAGGAATCTCAATGCTTTGATATTGTTTGGTACTGCCGTTAGAGTTCAAATCTCTTTGGGAGTACTCAGCCGCAACATCCACGCCAATGCCGACAAGGGGGAGAGTAAATTGCGCCTTTGGACCGATATACCAGCCTGTGCGGCTTTTTGCTGTGCCGGAAATGTCCTTATAGGAAACTTTGCTGACATTTAAGCCTCCGACAACGCCAAACTTAACTTGTGCGTTTGCTGTTCCGTAAAACAGAGACATGCATACGACTACTGATAGAAACAATAATTTTTTCATAAGTTAGAAAATATAAATAGTTCTTTGATGCAAACTTACGGAAAATTTTATAAATACGGGAAACGAAACAGAAATACGCATCAGAAAAAATGTAAATTTGCATAAGCAAGTTAAGAATACAATGGAAAAAGCTTCAGTCATCCGTTACCGTGTGGAGATGTTGCGCGTATTTATGCGCCAACATGGCTTACATGCCTTTATTGTGCCCACAAGCGATGCTCATGCGAGTGAATATACGATACCTTATGACGAGTGCCGCAAATGGATTTCCGGTTTTTCAGGTTCGGCAGGCACAGCTGTAATCACGTTGAACGAGGCTGCACTGTGGACGGATTCACGTTATTTCATAGCGGCGGAAGAAGAATTGAAAGATACCGGCTATGAACTTATGAAAGAAGGACTTGAAGAGACTCCTGACATCGCAGAGTGGCTGACAGTGCATCTGGAAACAGATTCTTGTGTGGGATTGAATGGCATGGTTAATTCGGTGCGCAGTGTGGAAGGACTGCAGATGCAGTTGGCAGAAAGCGGCATCCGTGTAGATACAGGGAATGATCCGTTTGAGGAAATATGGTCAAACCGTCCGTTGCGGCCGACAAACGAAATACATGTACATCCGTTGTGCTTCGCCGGAGAACCGGTGCATGACAAAATCAAACGCTTGTGGGAGGCATTGCTGTCAATGAATTGTGATGCGATGCTTGTTACGGCTTTGGATGAAATAGCGTGGCTGCTGAATCTGAGAGGATCAGATATACACTGCACTCCTTTGTTTCTTGCTTTTTGTCTTGTCTCAAAAAGAGAAGTGACGCTCTACGTTAACCGCGGGAAGGTGACAGCGGAAGTGGCGGGATATTTAGAAAAGGAAAATGTCCTGTTGAAAAATTACATGGATGTTGTGGCGGATATCAGCCAATACTCAGCCGGTCGCCTTTTACTGCCGGCAGAAATAAACAAAGCCTTATACGATGTTGCGGCTGATTCGGATATCGTTATCGCCGACTCGCCGATTGCAAGTATGAAAGCCGTGAAAAACAGTACAGAGATAGCAGGTTTCCGTCATGCCATGGAACGTGACGGTGTTGCGTTGGTAAAATTTCTGCGCTGGCTGAAACCTGCGGTCCTGAACGGCAAGGAAACAGAAATAAGCATCAGCAAAAAATTAGAACAGCTGCGGGCCGCGCAAGAGTATTACCAAGACAACAGCTTTGACACTATTGCTGCCTACGCCGGACATGGGGCCATCGTACATTACGAAGCAACTGCAGAGACTGACGTGCCATTAAAATCCGAAGGATTTTTGCTGCTGGACTCTGGAGCGCAGTATTCAGACGGGACGACAGATATTACCAGAACCATTGCACTGGGAGAGCCGACGCAAGAGGAAAAATTGATATATACGCTTGTATTAAAAGGACATATCGCCTTGAGCCGTTGTCGCTTTCCGTCGGGAGCATGCGGAACACAACTGGACCTGGCGGCGCGTTATGCCATGTGGCAGGAGGGCTACAATTTTGGCCACGGTACAGGACACGGCGTAGGCTCATACCTATGCGTACACGAAGGGCCGCACCAAATCCGGATGAATTATAAACCTGCCCCAATCTCTGCCGGTATGGTGGTAACTGACGAGCCAGGCATATATGTAAAAGGAAAATTCGGCATCAGGATAGAGAACACACTGCTCTGTGTGCCATATAAAGAAACAGAGTTTGGAAAGTTTGTCCAGTTTGAGCCGTTGACTTTGTGCCCTATAGATACCTCTCCTATAGAGACGAGTCTTCTGACACCGGTTGAAAAGGCGTGGTTAAACAACTATCATCAACATGTCAGGTCACGGTTGCTGCCTTTGCTCTCAGAAAAGGATGATGCAGAATGGCTTATTGACGCAACTAAAGAAATATAAGACGCTATGTTTGTCGATGTAATATTGCCATTGCCTCTTGAAGGTCATTTCAGCTACCATGTCCCGCAAGTGATGGAAAACAAAATATGCATGGGCTGTCGGGTTATTGTTCAGTTTGGTACGTCCAAACTATACACGGGTATTGTTGTTGGTGTGTATGACACCAAACCGAAAGAAGACTATGCCATCAAAGACATCATTGAGGCTATTGATGACAAAGCGTCTGTGTTGCCCCAGCAACTTAAAAGCTGGCAGTGGATTAGCCAATATTATATGTGCTCTATTGGTGAGGTATATAAGGCCGCTGTTCCCTCAGGAATGAAAATGGAAAGTGAGACTCAACTGCAACTCAATGAGGAATTTGACAGTTGGGAGAAATTGACCAAAAAAGAAATGGAGATACTGGATTTAATACAGTATAAAAAGTTTAAAACCATTTCACAAATACAAAAAGCGACTTCCGACAATCACATCATGGCGACATTGCGTTCGCTGATGAAAAAAAACGCCTTGTTGATTCTGGAAGAGATAAAAAGAAAATTCAGCCCGAAGACAGAGACGCATGTCAGATTGGCAAAACCCTATCGTACAGAGGAGAATGTCAACAAGTTGGCACAGGCGTTAGAGAAACAGCCCAAGCGTTATCAACTTCTCATGAAATATCTGGAACTCTCAGGTATGGTATCGGCGTTTAACTTGAAAAATGACAAACTGATACAGGAGGTAAGCCGAACTGAACTGCTAAGGCTGTCTCAGGTTTCGGTAGCCGTATTGTCGGGTATGCGGGCAAAAGGATATATAGAAACCTATGAGTATGAGACAGGACGCATCAAAAAGTCACACTTGTCTATCACTGAACAGGTGCCGCTTTCGGCTGCTCAACAAAACGCGTTAGAGAGCATTAAGCAATCATTTCAGACAAAAAAAGTTTGTTTGTTGCATGGCGTGACCTCAAGTGGTAAGACAGAGGTATACATACGGCTTATTAGGGAGCAATTGAACAAGGGGAAACAAGTGTTATATTTGTTGCCTGAAATAGCGCTTACGACACAGATAACCCAACGCCTTCAACGCATCTTCGGTGACCAGTTAGGAGTTTATCACTCAAGGTATCCCGATAATGAGAGAGTGGAAATATGGAACAAACAGTTGTCAGACAAACCTTTTGGGGTAATACTCGGTGCGCGGTCGGCACTGTTTTTACCATATAAGAATCTTGGTATGGTTATAGTGGACGAAGAACACGAAACATCCTATAAACAACAGGAGCCTGCTCCACGCTATAATGCCAGAGACACGGCAATAGTCCTTGCGTCATTGTATGGTGCGCCTGTGTTATTAGGAACTGCAACGCCGAGTATGGAATCGTATAGTAACGCCCAAAAAGGGAAGTACGGGTATGTCACATTAATGCAGCGCTTTGGTGATATCAATATGCCGTACATTGAGGTAGCGGATGTCAAAGACCTGATGCGAAGAAAAATGATGACCTTGCCTTTTTCACCGCAGTTAATCGAAGAGATGAAAAAAGCGTTGGACAATGGTGAACAAGTGATACTGTTTCAAAACAGGAGAGGTTATACACCTGTTTTAGAGTGTCGTAAATGCGGCTGGGTTCCAAAGTGTCAATTCTGTGATGTCAATTTGACTTATCATCAGGAATTCAATAAAATGGTATGTCATTACTGTGGTTCTACCTACGATGTGCCGAAGTCGTGCCCTAATTGCGGTGAGCAGGAGATACGTTCCTATGGGTTCGGTACAGAAAAGATTGAAGAAGAAGTTCACAAACTTTTCCCTCAGGCAAAGACAGCCCGTCTGGACTTAGACACCACACAATCGCGCAATGCTTATGAGCGTATATTGGCTGACTTTTCACAACAGAAAACAAATATCCTTGTCGGAACACAAATGGTGTCAAAGGGATTGGACTTTGATAATGTTCATGTCGTGGGAATTCTTGATGCCGACACTATGCTGACTCGCCCTGACTTCAGGGCATTTGAAAGGTCCTTTCAGATGATGTCTCAAGTAGCAGGCAGAGCAGGACGGCGCAATAAAGCAGGCCATGTTATTTTGCAAACGAAACATGCGGAATACCCAGTTGTCAAACAGATTGTAGAAAACAATTATGAAGAGATGTATAGAAATCAGGACGCAGACAGAATGAATTTTAACTATCCTCCTTACTGCAGGTTGATTTATATTTATCTCAGACACCGTAACGACAAGACGGTCGGAGAGGCAGCAAAAGCTTTGGGAATATCTCTGAGGCAATCTTTGGGGAACATTGTCCTTGGTCCGGACAAGCCTGTTGTCAGCAGGATAAGTTTAATGTATATACGTAGAATAATGGTAAAGGTGCCTCTTTCAGCCAGCACCAACAAGGTGAGGACTTCCCTTGCGGCGATAGTCAAACAGCTTTCGACGATTCCCGCTTTCCATTCCGTCAACATATATTATGATGTTGATCCAATTTAACGTATGTGTGCTGTCATGTGCAAAAAGACGAAAAACAAGAATTTAAACTTTATAGTGAGTACCATACCAAAATAATGTGCTAATTTTGCATATCAAAAAATATAATACAATAAAAATATAGTTATGAAATTTTTAACAGATGACAAATTGGTAATCGTTGGTGCCGGCGGTATGATTGGTTCCAACATGGTTCAAACAGCGATGATGCTGGGTCTTACACCTAATATCTGTCTGTATGACATTTATGAGCCGGGTGTTCACGGTGTAGCAGAAGAGATGTATCATTGCGCATTTCCAGGCGCAAATATTACATGGACTGTCAACCCAGAGGAAGCATTCACAGGTGCGAAGTATATTATTTCTTCTGGCGGTGCTCCTCGCAAGGAGGGCATGACACGTGAGGACTTGTTGAAGGGTAATTGCAAAATTGCTGCGGAATTTGGTGATAACATCAAGAAATATTGCCCGGATGTTGAGCACGTTGTTGTTATATTCAATCCTGCTGACGTTACAGCTTTGACTGCATTGATTCACTCAGGCTTGAAGCCTTGTCAGCTGACTTCGCTTGCTGCACTTGATTCCACACGTCTTCAGGAAGCTCTTGCACAGGAATTCGGTGTACAGCAAGATAAGGTCACAGGTGCTCACACCTATGGAGGTCACGGTGAGCAGATGGCAGTATTTGCTTCTCAAGTTAAGATTGACGGCAAGCCTTTGGCTGAATTCAATCTTTCTGCAGAGAGATGGGCTGAAATCAAGCACAACACTATCCAGGGCGGTTCAAATATTATTAAGCTTCGCGGCCGTAGTTCTTTCCAAAGCCCGGCTTATAATGCTGTCAAGATGATAGAAGCTGCTATGGGTGGCGAGAAGTTTACTTTGCCTGCAGGATGCTTTGTTAAGACAGACAAGTTCCAGCATGTAATGATGGCCATGCCTACTACCATTGACTCTACGGGTGTTCATTACACCAGTCCGACAGGTACTGCAGAGGAGATGGCTGCTCTTGAGGCGTCATATGAGCATCTCTGCAAAATGCGCGACGAGTTGGTTACATTGGAAATCATTCCTCCCGTTGCTGAATGGGGCAAGATGAACCCAAATCTCTAATCAGAGATTTATAAAATAGAAAACAGAGAGTCCTGAGAAACAAAACAATCTCAGGACTCTCTTTGTTTTTATAAATTATTACAGAAAAACTGTATAGTGAAAAAGCCTGTTGCGTATACGGCTACTTATTTCTTCTTACCATATAAAATAGGATTCGTGTCAGCGTCATTATACATTTTCATCTGTTTGTAGACTTTCATGTACTTTCTGCCGTGTTCAATATCATCTAATAGGGTATCAATAGCAGAAGATAAATCTTTTTGCTGTTCCAGAAGAACCTGAAGTTTAGATTTGCAGCGTTCTAAATGTTCAGCCGAAGCGTCCGTGCGCTCAGCTTGCTCTCTCATGTGATATATTTTCAGTGCCAGAATGGACAGGCGGTCTATTGCCCATGCCGGGCTCTCCGTATTTATCGTGGCATTGCTTTGGATGCTGACATTCTTGTATAATGTAAGAAAATAACTGTCGATCCTTTCAACTAAGTCCGTGCGGTCTTGATTGCTTTTATCAATACGCCGCTTGAGGGTTAATGCCTCTGCCGGATTTATCTCTGGGTCGCGGATGATATCTTCAAAGTGCCATTGCACAGTATCAATCCATGCCTTGAGGTATAAATCACGCTCAATACCGCTTGTATAGGGATTTTGGATGGGAGTATCTACGTTATCTGTTTTATGATAATCGTTTATTGCAGCCTCGAAGATGGGCTGGCATAGTTCTGTAAATCTCATATGAATGTAATTTCTTAAATACAAAGGTAACGTTTCTAATTAAGTTGGCAAAGAATATTCAAAAACATTTATCTTTGCAACATGAAAGTTGTTATTGACGATAAAATCCCATATATTAAGGAAGCAGCTGAAAGGTTGTTCACGGAAGTTGTCTTTATTGCCGGCAATGAGATAAACGCATCAGTGGTAAAGGATGCAGACGCCATGATAATCCGTACCCGGACGCATTGCGACAAAACCCTCTTGGAAGGCTCTGCGGTGAAGTACATTGCGACGGCAACGATAGGGTATGACCATATAGACACAGAATACCTCGCGCAAAAGCATATTGGATGGACAAACTGCCCTGGATGTAATGCCTCTTCCGTAGCCCAGTATGTTGAGTCTTGCATGTTGTTGCTGGAAAGAGAAAAATTGCTTGACAGCGGTGCCGTTGTGGGAATTGTAGGTGTAGGCCATGTCGGAAGACAAGTCGCACAGCGGCTGCAACATTTAGGATACCATATATTATATAATGATCCTCCCCGTCAGCATAGGGAACAAAGCAGTGAGTTTTGCGATTTAGGTACGATAGCGGAAATGAGTGATGTCATAACATTCCATACGCCTTTAACTCAATGCGGCGAATATAAAACATATCATTTAGCAGACTCAGTATTTTTCTCACGACTCAAAAAAAAGCCTGTTATTATTAATGCAGCGCGCGGCGGTGTTGTGGAGGAGAAGGCACTATATGACGCCTATCAGGAGAGGAAAATAAGATGCTATATTCTTGATACATGGGAGAATGAGCCCAAGATATCTTCTACATTGTTGCACGATGCGTTTATTGCCACTCCTCATGTCGCCGGTTATTCGGCTGACGGTAAGAGCAATGCATCGCAGATGGCTTTGACGGCGGTGTGTAAGTTTTTTGGTCTGAAACCGGATTTTACCATTCTGCCACCGCCCCTGCCCCGGGAGATTGTACCTGCAAATGACGAAGTGGAGCGGAAATTGCAGTTGTATAATCCGTTGAATGACAGTGAAGCCTTAAAGTCACATCCGGAAAAGTTTGAATACCTGCGGGGAAATTATCCGCTAAGGAGGGAACACTGGTAAGAGCGTGGATCTTTTTTGTTTTATCCTTAGAAGCAATTACTGCAACGCTCACTTCTGCCTTGGGCGTAGCGGGGATTAGGTATTGTTTCAGCCCGAAAGGTGTTTAGTTCCAACCAATGGAACAGACATTCCGCCAGACGGAACTCAGGTTCCATCCAGTGGAACAAACATTCTTGCCTAAGGGACGCTGCACTTCTCGGCAGAAAACAGCAGTCAACTCGTGGCAGCGATGCAAAAAATAATGGGATGACGGCTATGGCAAGCGTCACCCCATGTTAAGGTATATGATTTCCTCAGCCACGGTGCATGAGGAGAGTAAAAATGTCTGTTAGTTTGAATCAGCAGATTTTGTCTTATATGCCAAAGCATACATGCGCATCTGCTTAAGCATTGCCAATAAACCGTTGCTCCGCGTTGGAGAGAGATGCTCGCGCAAACCTATTTTGTCGATGAAATAGAGTTCTGTGTTTAATATCTCATCTGCAGTGTGCCCGTTAAGAACACTGATAAGAAGCGTGACGATACCTTTGACTATCAGGGCATCACTTTCTGCTCTGAAAAAGAGTTTACCTTCTTTTTCTTCACAGATAAGCCACAACCGGCTTTGGCAGCCCTCTATCAAATTGGACTCCTTTTTATCTTCTGCGGGAAGGGGTTGTTGCCCATTGCCTAAGTCTATCAGCATCTGGTAACGGTCCATCCAGTCATCAACCTCGCTGAAGTCTTCTATTATTTCATTTTGTCTTTCGTCAATTGTCATGTTCTTCGGTATATAATAATTGTACTAATGTCTGCCCTACGGCTTTAAGCGTGGCAGTTGAAATATTGGCCATTGTATCATAGCTGGTATGCCATACAGGTCCAAAGATATTGTTTGAAGAGGAGTAGTATGGAATAATGTTTATGGTAGGGACATGAGCAATCTGGTTCATTGGGAGGTGGTCGTCTGTAATATAGCCGCCTTGTTCCATCGGGAAGAAATCCTCAAAGCCGGCGTTTCTTGCCGCATACCATACTTTATTGACGATGTTGCTGGCATAGCGCAGGGAGAATCTTTCTTGTGCAAAAGTGGCACCTTGTCCGCCGACCATATCAAGCAGGATGCCGTAAGATATGGAATTGTTGTGAGGATGCTTTGCCCAGTATTGCGACCCCAGGCACCATGTGTCGGCATCGTCATCAGTGTCTATCCAGGAAGGAGTTCCCATGTCTTCCGCATCAAAGCATACGAAGTCCACGCCGTAGGAAATAGGGTTTTGCTGTATGATGCGGGCCAGTTCTATCATTACTCCGACGCCGCTTGCGCCATCGTTTGCCGCCAATACGGGCTGTTGCCATTTGGCAGAGTCGGGGTCAGCGTCACACCATGGGCGGCTATCCCAGTGTGTGCATATCATGATATGCTTTTGGGCTGACGGGTTTGTCCGCGCAATGATATTGCAGCCTTTAAAAGTTTTTCCGTCATAACGGGTAAATGTAGCTTCTTGTAGTGAAGTCTCACATCCCATGCGCTTGAATTCATTTACAATATATTGACCGCAAAGTTTGTGTGCTTCACTGCCCATTGTTCGTGCGCCAAAGTCACATTGGCGCTGTATGGTCAAATATGCACTGTCTTCCTTGAACTCGGGACAGTTTACGGAAAGCGTATCCGTGACAGGCTGCATGGACGTTTGCTTGTTGTGGCATGCTGCTAAAATAAGCAGAAGAAGGACTAATAGGGATTTATGCATATAAGGTCTTAATTTGGCAGAAAAGGCTGTTCTCAAGAGGGAGTGGCTAATGTTTCCTTTTCGGGTTCTTGGGAAACCAGCCTTTCCTGACACGTTCTTTTTGATCAAAGAGTTCCTTGATGGACCAAAACATGCAACAAGAGACAATGCCCAGTATGATGCTTAGGATGTTATTTTTCACCAAGAGTGTTAATACGAGTCCTGCGATACCAAGCAGGGCAAACAACCACCATGCGTTTGTTCCGAAATAATACTCTGTCTTGATGACTATGGGATGGAATAGGCCTATCAAAAAGAAAGCTAAAATTCCAACGATAAGTCCGTCAAAGTTTAGCGACTGTATCATTCTTTAGGATATACGATAGGAAGCTGGCGATTGATGCTTTCATCCAATGAAATCAGAGTCTCTGTGGATGTCACACCGTTTATTTGTTGCACTTTGTTGTTTAACAAATCCATGAGATGCGCATTGTCGTAGGCGTACATTTTGACGAGCATTGTGTAGTTACCTGTTGTGAAATGGCATTCTACAACTTCTGGAATTGTGCGGAGACACTCAACAACCTCATTGTACATAGAACCTTTTTCCAGGTTTATGCCCACATACGTGCAGGTGGAATATCCTATCATCATCGGATTGACGTGATAGCCTGAGCCGACGATGGCCTTTTTCTCAGTAAGCTTTCCGACTCTCTGATGGACGACAGCGCGGGAAACATTGCATCTTTCTGCCACTTCGGAGAGGGGGATGCGTGCATCCTTAGATATAATATCTAAGATTTTTAGGTCTAATTTGTCAATTTTTGCAGACATTTTCTTTCGTTTTTTAAATTTATTGCAACAAAAATACGAATTATTTTTTATGTGGGGCAAAAAAAGACAACAAAAAAAGAAGCCCCATTTTTGGTGAGGCTTCTTTTTGTATGATAATTTATAGAATTATTTTGTTGCAGGTGCAGTTGGGTTGGATTTAGGCAACTCAACGATTTCAAGTAATTCAATTTCGAAAATCAATGCAGAGAAAGGTTTAATTTTACCTGTTTCACGATTTCCGTATGCCAGATCGTAAGGAACATAAATCTTCCACTTTGAGCCTACGGGCATCATTGTCAATGCTTCCGTCCATCCCTTGATGACGTGAGCAACATTAGTTTGGAAAGGAGTCTTACCTTCTGTCGTGTCAAAGATAGTGCCGTCAATGAGGGTTCCTTTATAGTTTACTTTGACCTGAGAATCTTTTTGTGGGATAGGGCCTGTGCCTTGTTTGATGATTTCGTACTGCAATCCGCTCGGTGTGGTTTTTACACCTGCGAGCTTAGCGTTTTGCGCAAGAAATTCCTCGCCGTCTTTTCTGTTTTGGCCATAGTCGCGCTCCAACTTCTCGTTATAGTAATACTCCATTTGTTTCTGGCAAAGGCGGGAAGCAGAGTCAACGCTTAACGGCAGAGGCTCATTGGTCATGACGCTCATAAATCCTTTTTTATATTCTTCAAGATTTAGGAATGTGGTGTCTTGCTTGCCTGTTATTTGCTGATTGATTCTTTGAGGAAAATCGCCAAATACCTGTTGAGCTATCTGGAGACCCATAGAGTAAGCTTTCATCTTTGGGTCGTTCATCTTCTCCTGCATGTCTTTCATGCCACGGACAAAGTCATTAATGTATTTAATGGTATCAATGTCTACATTTGTCTGCAGAAACGTTTTCAAACCTTTTGTCTGGGCTATACCCATTGCATAGCTGAATGCGTCAACAGAGACAGTATCGGGTTTTACCACTTCAACTTTTGCTTCTTTCTTGGAAGTCTTTTTCTTCTTCGCAGCTGTCGTTGTGTTGACACCTACGACTATTGCTAACGCAACAGTTAAAATAAAGCGCAATTTCATAATTATTTGTTAGGAGAGATGCTTACTAATTCCAGTTTGAAAATCAATGCAGAGAAAGGCTTAACATCTTCACCTGCCTCACGTGAGCCGTATGCTTTTTCTTGAGGAATATATATTTCCCATACAGAACCGACCGGCATGTGTGTCAACACGTCAATCCAGCCTGGAATCATGTTGTTGACAGTAATTTCAATAGGCTTATTGTCATTATTCTTGTAAGAGCTGTCAAAAACTTTTCCGTCGATGGTGCGACCTTCATAGCTTACCATTACGCGAGATGTGTCTGCCGGGATAGGACCGTTGCCTTCTTTGATGACTTTATATTGTACACCGCCGGGAGTAAGTTCCTTTATGCCTTCTTTTGTCTTGTTCTGAGCCATAAATTTTTCTCCGGCTTCTTTGTTGGCAGCGTAAGTTTTTGCCAGTGATTTATCACGGAAGCGCCCCATTTTCTCCTGAAGGCCGTTGCGTACTTTCTCAATGTCAAATTCTGCTTTGCCTTCAGTCTGAGCAATGAAACCGCTCAAGAGGTTGCGCATGCTGATGCTCTTTGTGCTGTCCTCTCCGAAAAGTTGATAGTTGATGCCTTTGAACATTTGAGTGCCGAGCTGCTGACCAATTTGAATACCTGCAAAGTATGCGGCTTTCTTTTTGTTGTCACTTGAGTTGGCAGCTTCAACGAGACCTTTATAGAACTCATCCATGTAAGTTGTGTCAACGCCTAAACGCTCTGATAAATATTGTTTTACACCGGCAGAGTTAATCATACCCAGTTCATAACTGATAGTGTCAATATCAGTCTTCAATGACGCTGTCGGAGCAGCGCTTTTGCTGCATGAGCCGAAAATCATAACTACAGATGCAGCGACTAAAACTAATTTTTTCATTTTATTTTCTGTTTAATTTATGTTGTGTTCGATTATAATACTTCTATCAATTCTACATCAAAGATTAATGCTGAATAAGGAGGTATTGACGCTCCTGCACCATTTGCGCCATATGCCAAGTCATATGGGATATAAAAGCGGAACTTTGCGCCTTCTTTCATCAGCTGAAGCCCCTCTGTCCATCCTCTGATGACACCGTTGAGTGGGAATGTGGCCGGTTCGCCGCGGCGGATACTGCTGTCAAAAATATCACCGTTGATGAATTTTCCTTCGTAGTGACATTTTACATTGTCTGTGGCTTTGGGTGATTTGCCTTTACCTTCCTGAAGTACCTCATATTGCAGGCCACTGGCTGTTGTGATGACGCCATTGCGTTTGCCGTTCTCCTTTAGGAAAGCTTCGCCTTCGCCCTTGGCTTTGGATCCTTTGGCTTCTTGCTCTTTACGCTTTGCCTGTTCCTGTTCTTGAATATATTGGGATACCAACATTTGGGCTTCAGAAGGGTCAACTTTGGGTGTCTGTCCTGTAAATAGGTCTTTCATGGCAGTGCTGAAATCATCAATGCTGATGGTTTCGGCACCAAGTTCCATTAACTGGCTTGCTATTGCCATACCGAAAGAATAACTTAATTTGTCCATATTATCTTTGTTGTAAAAAGCGTACAAAGGTACATTTTTTTTAACTACTATTTCCTGTTGCTTATACAAATAAGTGTTAAACCATGTAATTTCTTACTATTAAAAGAGGTTTAGAGCTCCATACCGGGTTTGACTTTCTCTACAGCTCCTGTGCCGCAGAGTTTCTCCAATAGGGCTAATCCGAAATCAAGCGCATGACCGGCACCGATGGCGGTAACGAGAGAACCGTCTGTCTCTACGGGTTTCCCGGTATAGACAAAGTCTTTCATGTCATCCTTGATACAGCTGTGGCATGTTATTTTCCGTCCATAGCCAATGCCGTAATGTTGTAAGACGATAGGTGCGGCACAAATGGCGCCAACTACTCGTCCTGTTTCATAATACAGACTGACAGCACGACCAACGGCATCGTTCTTCTTCAGGTTCTCATAACCGGGATAACCGCCCGGCAGTATCAGCGCATCGCCGCCAAGTATATCCACAGAGCCTAATGTTGCATCGGCTTTTACTTCAACGCCATTAGAGCTGGTCACGGTAATGGAACTTGTCAGGGATACTGTTGTGATGTTTATGCCTGCTCTGCGAAAGACATCCACAGGAGCCATAGCTTCTATACACTCAAAGCCATCGGCAAGGAAAAGATAAACTTGCATTGTAAACGATATTGTTTAATATTCATGCAAATTTACGCTTTTTCAATTATTTGCGCTATGATGTTCAGATAAAAACTGTAACTTTGGCTGCACTATAAATAATTATGACATGAAACTTACGTTTGTTTTTATTTTCATTTTGCTTTTTTTGACGGTGGACGGTGTCGCCCAAAAGCCGTATGCTGTACGGCAGTATATGCGCCAGATAAAGTTGCATAAGGTCCCTCAGCAGGGTATGGATATTGTTAAGAACAAAATTTTTGTCCTTCATGATGGAGGCACTTGTCATGTGTATGATTTCAAAACCAAGAAGGTCATTTCTTCGTTTGATTTGGCAAGTAAGCGCAAGGGGAATCATTGCAATACAGGCAATTTCGGTATAGAAAAAGTTAAGGGAGCATCTTTTCCCGTGATGTATATTTCGTTAGGTAAACCGGGTGATGTGGACGAGTTTGTGTGTTTGGTGGAGAGTTTTACAGAGTGTAAAGGCAAGTACACTTCTGAGATTGTGCAGCGTATCAAAATGGACCAAAGTCAGTTTGAAGCCAAAGGGCTGAAACCTATTTGGGGTTGTCCGAATTGGGTTGTTGATAGAGAGCGCAAGCATCTTTGGGCATTTTCTGCCATTAAGCGTACCATTCGTTCTGTGACAGGTCCGTTTGAATCTAATAAGTATGTTGCTGTTAAATACAGGTTGCCTAAATTGTCTGAAGGAAAAGAGATAGTCCTTACTGCCAATGACGTATTGGATGAGGCTGTGATGGAGTTTGACGCTTATGCCACTCAGGGCGGGACGATGAAGGACGGCAAGATATATTATGCTTTTGGATTTGGGAAAAAACATCCGGAGTCACCGTCACAACTTCGCGTGTATGATACTGACAAGCAATGTATAGTTCAGCGCTATGATATCACAGACGATGTTCCGGAAGAACCCGAGGATGTTGCTGTGTATAAAGGTAAGATATATCTTAACACCAACTCAGACAAAATCTATGTGATAACTTCTGAACAATAAAGCCCTGTATTTATGTAAGGGAAGAAAGTGTTATGTTTGAAATGAAAGAAGGCCTGTTCGATATTCTTAACAGGCCTTCTTTTATGGTTGGCATCGGCAGATGCTGCTTGTTCTTCTCTTACTGCTTGAACATTTCCTTGATGCTGCCTATGCTGCCCAGCATGTTTGATGCTTCGTAAGGAATGTACACGGTCTTGCCGTCTTTTCCGCTTACCATTTCCTTGAGAGTGGCGATGTATTTTGTTGCCAGCAGATATGTGGCAGGGTCAGTCTTGGATTGTGCCACAGCCTCGGAAACTTTGGTGATGGCGGCGCTTTCTGCGTCTGCCTGCAGGATTTTGGCTTGAGCCTCACCTTCTGCACGGAGTATCTGTGACTGTTTGGCAGCCTCGGCCTGATTAATCAATGCTGCCTTCTCTCCCTCGCTCTGGAGGATGGCGCTTTGTTTCTCGCCTTCAGCCAAAAGAATTTGGGCACGGCGTCTGCGCTCTGCCTGCATCTGTTGCTCCATAGCGTCACGGACAGAGTCGGGAGGAGTTATGTCCTGAAGTTCAACGCGGGTAACCTTAACGCCCCACTTGTTGGTAGCCTCGTCCAGTACGCTGCGCAGTTTTGAGTTGATGATGTCGCGTGAAGTAAGACTCTGGTCTAACTCCATTCCGCCGACGACATTACGCAAAGTTGTCTGGGTCAGTTTCTCGATAGCGTCGGGAAGATTTTCTATTTCATAGATAGCCTTCATCGGGTCCATAATCTGAAAGTAGAGCAGGGCATTGATCTGCGTGACAACATTATCTTTTGTAATCACACTTTGTTTTGGGAAATCGTAAACCTGCTCACGGAGGTCTATCATAGTTGTAGAACGTATAACGGCATAACGACGGCCGCCGGGGCCTGTCACTGTAGAGCGTGAATATATGGCACGCGGACGTTCAATAAACGGGATGATGATGTTTAATCCCGATTGC
>CACXEH010000077.1 GCA_902766625.1 uncultured Bacteroidales bacterium
CGGTGAGCGTCTGCGTGTTGCGTATCGTTGGGATTTGTTTGAATTTGGTATTAACGGTAGCATTAATTACAGCAAGTCACGCAGCGAGTTGTCTTCTGCATCCAATCTTGAGACATTCCGCTTTGCCTATGGTTGTAATCTGCAATACACTACACCGTGGAATATGGGTATCTCCACCGATATTGCCATGAACAGTCGTCGCGGCTATGATGATGCCAGCATGAATACGAATGAACTTATTTGGAATGCCCAGATTTCTCAGACGCTATTCAAAAAGACAACGACGTTAAGCATCCAGTTTTATGACCTCTTGCATAGGCAGAGCAATATCAGTCGGACAATCAATGCGCAGATGCGTCGTGACACCTGGAGCAATGCTATCAACAGTTATTTCATGGTACACCTTATTTATCGTCTCAATATCTTTGGCGGAAGTAACGGCCGCATGCGTGGAAATGGTGAAGGCGGTTTCTGAGGTGACCGTGGCGGTATGCGTGGCGGCTATGGTGGTGGCTATGGCGGCAGAAGAATGTAGTCCGCTATTTCATTTCGGAAAATATCTTGTCAGCGAAGTCTGTCATCCACATCCAGTCATATACGGAAAAGCCATGTTGCTCAGTTCGACGCACGTATCCTAAATATTTCCCGATGGCTTTTGTGTCATAGTTGTCTGGCCAAGACACGTCAGGCAATCCGGTCTTTCTTAATTTTTTCCACACAGGACTGGCTGCTTTCAGTGCCAGAAACTCTCCTTTAGTGTCAAACCACGGCTCGTTGAAACCTTCTACCAGCAGTGCTCTCGGGGCTATGCAGGAGAGCAACAGATGTTGGTCAAACGGCATGGCTTGCTCGTTGTCGGCATATTTGTTCCATGCTTTGCAATACCAGTGCGTAAACATGGTTGTCATGGTCTTGACATTTTCTCCGTAGTATCTTTTTGCCAGCGGTACACCGCCGCCACCTGTCTGCACCGGCACTACGACGGGAAACCTCTCGTCGAAGGCCCCGGCTATCAAGGCGGCTTTTCCCAAGCGTGAGCATCCTGTCAGGATGACTTTCCGGGCATCAAGTCGTTTGTCTTGTTCTATCATGTCCATACCGCGCATCAGTGCCCATGCCCATGCTCCCAGTGCTGTGGTGTTGTCAGTACGTGATGTGTCTCGTGGCCCCCATAGGTCAAATACTCCTGTGTATGCCCGTCTTTCCTGCTCTGCGGCTTTCTCGGGGTCGGGAGAAACATCGCCGTAACATGCACTGACAAAGGCGTATCCCTGTGCCAATAGCATGCCTAACGGATATGTCCGTCGTTTGTTTTGTCCCGCAAAAAGCCCGCGGGTGCTTTCCGTGGCGCGGTGGTTGACAATGTATTTTTTGTCATTTTCAAGCCAGCTGTCATTTAGCAATACTTCCTTGTCTTCCAAAAGTGTCTGGTTGCCGCTATAGTTGAGACACATGATAACAGGCACTTTCTTTTTGGCATAGCGTGGCGTGATGACGAGCCAGTCTATTTTAGGACCGCTCTTGTCTGGGCGGAACCACATCCTTACTTGCCGTCTTGTACCAAATCCTGCAAGGGTGATACCTTCCTCTATGACCTCTGTCGTTATTTTGCTTGCGGGAGGAATCTGACCATACATTTCCCGCTGGAAAATGTTTAATATCTCCTGACGTCTTAAAGCCCAGTCTTTCTTGTTTTTCACTTTTCTGCCATCGGCAAACTGTAGCGGATCTTCCAGTTTGTAAGGCGGTATCTTGCTCTCATCGTAGTTTACTATTTGTTTTGCTGCAGATGATGACAATGCCAGACATGCAAATAGTATTTTAATTATGTGTCTCATTCTGATAAAATATTTGTTGCTTTTCCTCGTCATATAGTCTGCTGAAGATTTTGTAGAACTGCTCTTTGTCCCTGAATATTTTCCTCAGCTCGTCCAAGCGTTGTCTGTTTGGCGATTCGGGAATCCATAATTTCAGATAACCTCCTTCGGCATATTTTTCCTGCATATGTTCCACAGTGCGCTGATAGTTGCCCTCCTTGTCCAACTCGGGGTAGTGTGACAATCCAAATTGTATTGTTCTCCGGATGATGCTTATTGGTTCAATGCAGCGGTCTGCTTCTGCAACGATTTTGCCGTAGATGGTACGTGGTTCATGCTTTGACGATGCCCTGTGGTCCTCAGCGGCATCTGCCATAATGCCGATTTGTATTTTGTCAAACCAGCGTTTCAATTGTTTGTCTGCCCGGATAATGTCTCCTGACACAATGTGATGCCGCTCTCGCCCTTCAGCCAGTCCGGTGTCGTGGTATGCCGCGATAACGTATACCATGTCAGTGTTGACGTTATAATGAGTCGCCATGTTAAGGCTGTTCTGGATGACTGCCTGTACATGGTCCAAGCGATGAGCCGCATCAAAATGCACATAGCGGGGCAGAATCTCTGCCTCCACATATTGCCTTATGTCGGGATTTACCATTTTATTATTTGTTCTTGATTAATTTCATCAAGTTGTCATATAGCTTCCTGAATTCAGGTGCGGCTTTTTCCACAAGACATTCAGGATGGAACTGTACCGCCGCTACGGGATACGAGTCACCTTCTATTGCCTCAATGATGCCGTCTGTAGCCCTTGCCGACACACGCAATCCAGGCGCCAGCTTTTTTATAGCCTGGTGATGAGAGGTATTTACACCGATATGCTTGACGCCCATTATCTTGTATAGGCGGGAGTTTTCTTCAATATTGATGTCATGGATTCTTTCACCGATACGGTTGCCCTGGCGATGAGGAAGCGGGTTGTCTACCTCTGTCGGGATGTCCTGATATAGCGAGCCGCCAAAGAAGACATTGATGATTTGTAGTCCGCGACATGTCCCGAAGATAGGTTTCTTCTGCGCTACGGCTTCCTTGAGCAATGCCATCTCAAACGTATCACGACGGCCTACCACTTCACCCAGATAAGGTGACGGCTCTGCATGGTAATATGCGGGATTGACATCTTCTCCGCCGGTAAGAAACACGATGTCGGCCTTCTTGACATACTTCTTCAATAACTTTTCATCACAACCGTTAGGGATAATCAGCGGGATGTGTCCGGATTTGAGTACGGCATTAACGTATGTGCGGTTTACTGACACCTTGCTGCTGGAACATACTTCACCAAAACCAATCACATAATGTTTCTTTGCAGAGAGCGGTAATGCTACAAAGCACAATAATATTAACAAGAGTAAATGTTTCATATCAGTCTTATTATTTATTACTGTTTACAAAATTAAATCTTTTCCCTGTTATCATTGCTAATTAACAGGAGAAAATAGTTCATCTTTCGGCGTTTATGCGTTTGTTCCATCGGATGGAATGTAGATTCCATTGTGTAGAACTTAAGTTCCAGCCTGTGGAGCGGATGTTCCATGGGCTGGAATAGAAAACATATCGCGACAAAGCCGTATGTCCTTAGTGCAGATGCTAAAAAATAAGGCAGCGTTACGGATGAATAAGAAGTGAAGATGCCGACAGGCTTTGCCCGGGGTGGGGTGTTATGATGAGGCGTTATCTCCAGTTACCCATGCGGTTTTGAAAATTTCCACGCATGTTGTTGCCCGTACGGTTATTTCTGTTATTTCTGTTGTTTATGCCGTTACGGTTGTTCTGCTGGTTGCGCTGATTGTTGTTTCTTGCCATGTGACGCTTGTTGCGCAAAGTGTTGAAGTTGTATTGGAAAGACAACAGGAAATAGTTTTTCAGCATAAGTTGTTTGGTGTCACTGATACTTAGCGCGTTGATGGTGCGCACTATGTTGGTGCGCTGGTGGAGAATGTCGAAAATCTGGAAGGATAATACACCGGCATTGTGTTTGAAGAGTCGTTTGCTGAGTTGTGCGTTCCACACGCAGATGTTTTTTTGTATACTGGATGAATAGCCGTGACGGCTGTTGAAATTGGCCGTTGTGGAGACTTGCATGTTCAGAGGCAATTCGGCTTGGAAATTTGCAGAGACGGTATAGTCAAAAGTCTCACGGGAGAGTCCGTTTTTGACACTGTTTCGGATTTTATAATAAGACATGTCTCCTCCTATGCGCCATGAGAAGCCTTTGTTGCGGAAGCGTAGCCCCAGTGATTGGTGCAACCGGACGGAACTGGTATGGTTGACACGGGCTTCGTCTTTAAGTGCGTCAATGTCTTCAAAGGCTATATCTTGGAGGGAGGTGATATTCAGATTGCGTAATTTTTTGTTTGTCAGCGGTGTGGAGTTGAAGTTGGTGCTCTCGTTATAAGAGCAGGAGGAAACAGTTGAGAAATTCCAACGTTGCATGCTGTCGAGAGGCATGTTGAAGTTGATGTTGCCGTTCATGCTCCACTGACCATTGACATTCATGAGTTTAGATATGCGGAAACCTGTTGCCGACTCGGAGAATGACATTGTGGAAACAGCGTTACTGGTATTGGAGTATCCCCAGTTGGTGACCAGACTGCGGTGCGATTTTTCGCCATACATATTGAAGGTAGCATTCAACCGATGCGTAAACATGGGTTTAAGGTTGGGATTACCATAACGTATGTACTGCGGGTTGGTCTTGTCTATCAGTTCCTGAAGCTGTTCCACATTGGGTTCGCTGCTGTTGCCGTTATAATTGAAGTCCAGGCTATTGCGCTTGGTGAAGCGGTATTTGAAATGAAGATTAGGTGCCCAGTTTTTCAGGCTCTGCTTGACAAGTCCTTTGTCCATGCGTTGTCCTAATATGTAGTTCGCCTCATTGGTTCTTGGATTGAAGTGTATGCCATAATTAAGGTTCATCTTTGTAGTGATGTGGCGCATGCTCAGGTTGAACGAGTGGGAAAGGTATCTGTTAGTTGTGATGTTACTCAAGGTGGTGTCTATAGGTATCTCACTCCAGTCGATATCACTGATGGCGAAAATGGTATCTTCCGGCTCGTGTTTGAACTCATAGCCCAAGCGGTCAGTCTTGGAATAACTGTAATTCAAGTTATATCTTAACTGCAGATATGTTTTTTTGAACAAAGGTTCAGTGTAGTTAAATCCTGCGGCATAACTGTAGCGGTAGGTGTTGCCGTCGATGAAACGGTCGTAGTTTCTGTTCAGGAGAGGCCTCAGGTTATATGTTGCAAAGTTACGCACATTGGTTGTCTGATCGTTGTTGCTGTAGCTGAACGAACCGCTGAACGAGATGTTTCTGCCTGTTCTGCTAAGCCTGCGGAAGAACAGTAAACTCGTACTTGCGGACAGACCGTCAGAGCCGTTGACGTTTAGGGAATTAGTGCTATTAGTCGTTTGCAGGGTGTCAGTATCCTTGCCCAACCATCTTGATGCGATGCCACGAGACTGTGATGAATTGTCTGTCTCATTGTATGAGAAATTAGGCCTGATCTGGATGGTGGTCAGCGTGTCAGGATGCCACTCCCACTCAAAATTGGCGTTTAGTTCATGGCGTTTGCGGTCGGAACGTGATTTGTTGTCGGAGTAGTACTCTGCACCGCTGGCATACTTCGTTTCAGTATGGCGTTCGGACTCGTTGTCGGCATCGGAGAAGCTGTAACGGACATTGCCGGAAATCTTGTATACCTTCTTCTTGTCCTTGGCGTATGTAAAACCTACGGATTTGGATGCCGTGTAGCCCGTACGCGCATGTCGGGATGCGTTGGATGCACCATTGCCTCTTTCAGAGAAAGCGGGGTTGTTGACGTTGTTCAAGTTGGCCACTATGGCAGCGTGCTGATTGCTGCGGAACTTATTGACGTTGGCGCGCTCGGCATAACGGTCATAGTTGCCCATAGATAATCCGACGTTTCCGACGAGTCCTTTGAACATATCTTTTTTGACTTCGATATCAATCACATTATGTTCTTCACCGTCATCAATACCTGTAAGGCGGGCTCTGTCGGAGCGGCGGTCGTATGTCTTGATGCGGCGGACGATGTTGGCAGGTAAATTTTGTAAAGTGGCAGCCATGTCATCGCCGAAAAACTCCTTGCCGTCAACCAAAATCTTGCTATATTCCTTACCGTTGATTTTAATCTTGCCGTCATCGGTAATCTCTGCACCGGGTATCTGGGTGATGAGTTCCTCTGCCATGGCGCCTTCGGCTGTTACCAATGCACTGGCATTATAGGCAACAGTATCATCGGTAACAGTGACCAATGGCACTTTGCCCACGACTATGGCTTCACCCAATGAAAAATCTGTAATGTCTATCCGGATAGGATTGGCGGAAATGATAGGCTTGTCTTCAGCGACGGTAAAACGCAGAAAACCTTTGGTGTAGCCTATAGCATCGCATTTTAAAATATAATCACCAAACGGCAGTGGGTCAATCTCATAAGCACCCAAAGTGTCTGTTGCGGCTCCACCTTTGACAATGCTGTCAGGCAAGTGTATGGCACGGACGATAACACCTCCCAGTGGTGCGCCTTCAACATTGGTGACAGTGCCGTTAATCCGGCCTGCCGTACGCTCGTTGGCGCCGATTCTGAGAGTGTCATTCATAGGAAAAGCCTTAGCCAATAGCAGAGAGGCAAGATAAATGGTTAGTAATATATGTCGTTTGTTGAACAGCATTCGGTCTCTTTATTTTAGAGATGTAAGATATTAATAAAAGTTAAAAATTTATCCGGTGAAAATTACTCTTTTTGCTGGTTCGTACTCTTCCGCCAGGCGAAATAACGTTGCAGTTCCTTGTCTGCCAGATGGAGCGCATAGGTGATGAGCGCGGCATCATCAAAGAGTCCTATTCCTGTTATGAAATCAGGAATCAAATCTAAAGGAGAAACAACATATAACAATACAGCTACAATAAGAATGAGTTTCTTGTAATTAAAATATGTGTAGCGTTTTTCCACAATATCTTTGACGTAGTAATATAGTAGGATGGCATCTTTGATGACGGGACCGAGTGAACGTCGCTTGAAAAAATACAATACAGCCGCAAGCAAAGTCTTCATTTTGCGGTTGTCGGCGACATACTCCGCTGCATCTTTTTGCCATTTTCCTTCTTGAAACTGGCGGATAACCTCATCTTTAATGTTTTTTAGTCGTTTATTCATGCTAACTTGTTAATAGTATAAAAGAAAGCCTGCGATGCCACACATGCAAATCATTCTTATTGGATTAATTTTGAAATAAAACGTTCCGATAAAAGTGGATGCGAAAAGAAAGACGCTGACCCAAAACTGCCAAGGTGTGACCATAGGTGACCCGAAATTCTCAGGTGTCATCAGCAAGAGTGTCGCGGCTGCAATGAGCCCGACGATAGTGGGCCGGAGCGCAGAAAAAATCATGTTCTTGACAGGATGATGCCAATATTTCATGAGGACTTTCATGATGATAATCATCAGCAGGAACTGTGGCAAAACTTCGGCAAATGTGGCCAGTGCGCTGCCCAAAGAACCCATCATGGGAGAGTATCCGGCATTGACCACGGCCCGATAGCCGGCAAACGTCGCCGCGTTGACACCTATGGGACCAGGTGTCATTTGGCTAATGGCGATTACGTCTGTGAATTCCTGTGTTGTCAGCCAGTGATGGTTATTGACAACTTCGCCTTGTATCATGGATAGCATACCGTAACCGCCGCCGAAACCAAACAGACCTATGAGGAAGAAAGTATAAAATAACTCTATGAAAATCATAACTTATCCTCCTTCTCATCGTCTAATTTTGAAACAAAACCATACAGAAATGTGCCAGCAACGACAGCGACAATTATCCATACAGGTGAAATGCCGACTAACCATATTAAGACTGCTGTCAAGACGGGAACCCATATGGTTGTCAGTTTTATGTTGGCCGTTTTCCACATTTTGACACACGGCACCGCAATCAGTGCAACAACAGCAGGACGTATGCCTTTGAATATCGCTTCCAGCCAATGCCATTGACTGTAATTGTGGAAGCACAGGGCTATCAGCAGAATAATTGTGAAGCTGGGCAATATCATTCCAAGGGCAAACAGAATGGCGCCTAACAAGCCTTTGAGCTTGTGGCCGACATAAATGCTCATGTTGACCGCGAAGATTCCCGGCAGAGCCTGTGATAATGAGATGATATCTATAAAGTCCTCTTCGGAAAGCCATTTATGCTTTTCTACAATCTCATGTTGCATAATAGGTATCATGGCATAGCCGCCACCTAAGGTAAATAAACCTATCTTGAAACATGTTTTGAAACCTTCTGCGTAGATACTCATTATCGTCTGGCAATTATTATACAAAAATACGATAATTTCATGTGCGCAGTTAAATTTCAGATAGAATTTATCTAATTTTGCGTTTGATTTCCGTTAAAAGCTCTATGAAGAAATTTGATAAAGTGGGTTATCATCTGCTGGCGTTTGTTGTCATGACTATTTGGGGTAGTACTTTTGCTTCATCCAAAACGCTCATTCTCCATGGTATGCCGGAAGTGTATATCTTTTTTTATCGCTTTATCATTGCTTACTTTTTGCTATTGATATTTAATCATACTCGTCTTTTTGCAGACAACTGGAAAGACGAGATGCTCCTCGTGCTTACAGGTTTGACAGGCGGCTCGGTCTATTTTATGGCGGAGAATTACGGGTTGCGCTATGCGCAGACGACTGATGTGGCGTTTATTATCGCATTGACGCCTTTGCTGACGACTCTTGTGGCATATGTGACTAAGCAGGAGAGACAAGTCATTACAAGGAATTTTGTTATTGGACTTTTCGTTGCCTTAATCGGTATTGCGTTCCTTGTTTTTAAAGGAGATTTTCATGTCATGCCGTCTCTGCTTGGCGACTCTTTGGCTTTTATTGCCGCATTGTTGTGGGCAGTATATAGTCTTATTGTCAAACCGCTCAGCAAGAAATACGATATACTTTTTATCACGCGGAAAGTGTTCTTCTACGGATGGCTGACGATAGTTCCTTTTCTTGGCTTCTTCTCTTTTCAAGATACATTGGAACTGTTCAGAAGTCCTGTTGTCTGGGCAAATCTGCTTTTTCTGGCAGTAGTGGCATCGTTCATGTGCTATATCTGGTGGAATAAAGTTATGGAGGAGTTAGGCGTGTTGAAATCATCATACTATCTGTATGTTAATCCTGTTGCCTCGGCCCTTGTGTCTATATTATTTATGGATGAGCAAATGAATTTCTCCATTGCACTGGGACTTATCTTGATACTTGCTGGTGTCGTTTGGTCGGAACGTAAGTAGACTGACGGAGACTACGGTGTTTGGGATTTCTGCCTGCGTTCTCTGATTTGTTGCATTTTGGCTTTGAGTATCTCACGCTTTTTTTTCTTTCTCAATTTTGATTTCCTCCTGTGTCTTTTGAGGCTTTGCCGGTTGGGCAATAGTGTCTTTCTTCTCCTCAATGACCTTTTTCTCGTCCAAAGTTTTTTGCTTTTCTGCCTGCACTTCCTTTATGGCTGCTTTTTTCTCAGCGTTTTGTTTGATGAGATTGTTCGTGTTGAGATTACCTTGATCATCTAATAAGCCATAAGTGGTATTCAATACGGTAAATTCTGTCCTGCGATTGAGCGCATTGCAAGTGTCCTGTTGTCCCTGCGGCAGTTTTTTGATAAACTCCTCTGTCAGTTCGTCGCCTGCTTTGAGGAAAGGATATCGTTCTGCAAATTTGCCGGTGATGACTTTCGGCTTGAGTTTGCCGTAGCCTTTTGGAACGACTCTGTCTTTAGCGATTCCATGTGAAATGAGATAGTTCACTACAGCGTCGGCACGGTGTTGAGACAACTTGACGTTATATTCTTGTGAACCTCTGTAATCACAATGTGCACTAAGTTCGATGCTTATTGCTGGGTTTTGTTTCAACAGATTAACCAATCCCTTCAGCGCCGGCTCTGATTCGGGCGTCAAGTTGGCTTTGTTGAATTCATAAAAAACATTATGAATGAGGACGGGTATCTGTGCTGATGGTAAAGGAAATTGCAACGTGTCTTCGTGCGACTCTGTTACAGTGCCGACATGTAACATGTTGTTGTAGTTCATATATCCCTCGCACGTGGCAAGGAAAAGGTAGTTTACATTTGGTTTGACTTCCACATCAAAAGAGCCGTCCAGCTTGACGCTTAACTTCTCATTTGTACCATCGTCACCGACCATATAGACAATCGCTTTAGGGAGTTCGTAGCCGTCTTGTTCATAGACCCAGCCTTTGACTGACTGTATAATCTCAGGACATTCAAATGTGTATATCTTATCCCATCCTCTGCGGTTGGTCCTGTTGGAGCAGAAATAGCCTCTGTTGTGAATACCGTCAAAAGTCATTCCGAAGTCGTCTCCGTTAGAATTCATCGGATAGGGCAGGTGTTCCAGTTTCCAATTATGTGTGGATGATGTATCTGGAGTGGCTTTATATAAATCCAATCCACCCATGCCGATTCGGCCATTTGTGGAAAAATACAAATCACCATTGGGTCTGAAAGTCGGAAACATCTCGTCACCTGCAGTGTTAATTTCCGGACCAAGGTTTTCCAACAGTCCGAAACCGTCGCCAAGTATTTCGGCACGCCAAATGTCCAGTCCGCCTTGACCACCAGGCATGTTGGATACGAAATAAAGATATATGCCATCGGGTGAAATGGCCGGGTGGGCATATGATGTCAATGTGTCATGACTGAGGACGCATAGTTGGGCTTCACTCCACGTGGCATCAGACCGTGTGGATTTATAAATTTCAGCTAAACGGGGATAATTGGCATCCCAGCGGCAGCGGGTAAAATACATGACACTGCCGTTTGGCGAAAAACAGCAGGCCCCTTCATCATAATTTGTATTCACGCCGCCTGCTACAGCCTCTGCTTTTTTCCATTTGCCCTTCTCGTTTTTGGCGGCAGTGAAGATGTCGCCATACTTCATGCCGGTAATGGCACTGATTTCGTCACCTTCGGCTTCACGGCGTGTGGAAGAAAAATAGATATTGTCTCCCATCAAGACAGGGCAGAAATCATCGTACCGCGAATTAAATTGCTTGTCTTCTCTGACGGTATAGCTTGAACCCTGCATTTTCCATTCTGGCGCTGCGGCACATCCTTGCAGGCCGATAATGGCGGCTTTGTCGCCAGGATTGGTCTTAAGGAATTCCTCATAATGTAGCGCGGCATTTTTATAATCTTTACCTATGCGCTCCATCTCTCCGAGGTAGTAATATGTAAGTGTGTCGGTATATTTGAGCCTTGCTGCATTGCGATAGCCAGCCAAGGCTTTTATACTATAGTTGCAGCGGCGGTTGCTTTCTCCTATTTTGTAAGCTATTTCACCCCGTTTCTCCTTGTCGGCAGAAGGTATCTTGGCATATGCCTTTGCATATTGGAGAGAAGCCTCATAGTATTCTCCAATGTGCATGGCCTCATTGCCTTTTTTTATATATTTATCCGGGCCACAAGCGCAAAGCAGCAATAATGATAAAGTAAGCAGTATATTATTCTTCATTAATATACTAACTCAAAAACTTTGTTTTTATTGTTCAAAAGGCACACGAAACGTACAACCTTTTTTCCATTCTGAGCAACCATATGCTGTGTTGCCTTTGATGATGTGACCTTTGTGACACAGAGGGCAAATGTCATTGATTTTGATGTGTCGTATAGTTTCTGATGCTGCCACGGCTTTTGTCTGTTTCTTGACTTGGGGCTTTTTGCTTTTTTTCTTTTCTTCAGTCACTGCAATTTTGCGGTTGCTGTTGTCTGTAAGGACTTCGTGAACAATATTTTGAGTCATCTGCTTCATGTCATTGACAAATTGCCCGGCGCTATACTTGTGGTTTTCAATGTCCCGCAGTTTCTTTTCCCATTGGCCAGTCAGTTCTGCACTTTTTAATAAATCTTCACGGATGACATCAATAAGTTCCTCTCCTGTAACGGTGCTGAAAATACTCTTGCGTTCTTTTTGTATGTATCTGCGTCGGAACAATGTTTCAATAATGGCAGCGCGGGTGGACGGACGGCCTATGCCATTTTCTTTCATACTCTCACGCAAGGTCTCGTCTTCGATATTCTTTCCGGCGGTTTCCATAGCTCGCAGCAGTGTGGCTTCCGTATAGGGCTTAGGGGCGGTTGTCATTTTCTTTGACAGTTGAGGCTGATGCTCACCGTGTTCTCCCTTGACAAAATCGGGCAGTATGCGTTCTTCTTCTTGCTTTTCGTCCTCATTGTCAGTTTTTTCTTTCACAAAAACCTTGCGCCATCCCTCGATTTCTATCTGTTTGCCAGTCACACGAAACTGGTCTTTCTCCACTATACCATTTACTGTGGTTGTCGTAAACTGACAATCGGGATGGAATACGGCGATAAAATGACGTGCTACAAGGTCATACACCTTTTGTTCTTGGTCAGATAACCCTTGTGGCATTACTCCTGTAGGGATAATGGCATGATGGTCGGTCACTTTTGATGAGTCAAAATATTTTTTGCTCTTGGGTAGTTTTTTCCCTCTGAGTGGTTCGGTCAGTGCGGCATATTGCTTGAGATTGTTCAGTATTGATGCGCATTTCGGGAAGATGTCGTCACTGAGGTATGTGGTGTCCACACGAGGATATGTCGTGTACTTCTTTTCGTACAAGCCTTGAATGAGTTTGAGCGTTGTGTCGGCAGAGTATCCGAATTTGCGGTTGCATTCCACTTGCAAGGTGGTCAAGTCCAAAAGGCGAGGTGCGGCTTCGTGTCCTTTCTTTTTGGATATTTCTGTTACCTGAAATTCTTTTCCCGTGATGCGCGCCAGTGCGGCCTGACCATCCTCCTCAGTGTCAAACTTTCCTGAGGTTGCTGTGAATATTGTGTCGCGATACATCGTTGCCAGTACCCAATATGGCTGGGGAACGAAATCGCGTATCTCACGGCACCGTTTGACAATCATTGCCAATGTTGGAGTCTGTACACGTCCTACCGACAAAGGAGGTGCGCCTACTCTCTGTGTGCCATATTTTAAGGTATATAAGCGCGAGGCGTTCATACCGAGCAGCCAGTCGCCGATAGCCCGGCACAGTCCTGCCTCATAGAGTGACTGGTACTCGCTTTGGTCTTTCAGTTGCTGGAAGCCTTGCTTGATAGATTCTTCCGTCAGAGAGGAAATCCACAGACGGCTTACGGGGCATTTTACGCCGACCATTTGCATCACCCATCTCTGAATAAGTTCTCCCTCTTGGCCGGCATCACCGCAGTTAATGATGCGGTCGGCATTTTTCATGAGTTTCTCTATGGTCCGGAATTGTTTTTCTACCCCTTTGTCTTTCTTGAGGCGGATGCCAAAGGGTGAGGGAATTATGGGCAGAGATGCCAGACTCCAGGTGCGCCACTGAGGCGAATAGTCTTCTGGATATTTCAACTCGCACAAGTGTCCGAAAGTCCATGTCACTTGGTAGCCGTTGCCTTCCAAATATCCGTCGTGGCTCTGTGTCGCTCCGAGTATGTTGGCGATGTCTCTGGCTACGCTCGGTTTCTCTGCTATGCAAACAATCATTTTCTTCGTTTAATTTAATTCAGTAACAGGTTGCGCCTCGTTTATGGCCTGCGTCAGGTCGCCGTCTTTCAGCTCCCAGATGTAGTCTGCCATCTTCTTCGTTAAATCCAGATCGTGGATAGATAATAGAATAGAAATGTTATCCTGGTGTGCCATTCGTTGCAACAGTTGCAAGGTCGCTATCTTGCTCGGATAATCCAGGAAGGACAGCGGCTCGTCCAGCAGTACAATCTCTGTCTGCTGTGCAATGGCTTTGGCAATCAATACCTTTTGACGTTCGCCATCGCTCAGTTCGTAAAACCTCCGTCGTGAGAACGCAGTCAACCCTACTTTTTCCAATGCGTCGGTCACAATCGCCTTGTCGGAAGCGCTTAACTTGCCAAAGTGTCCCGTGTAGGGCAATCTGCCCATGGATACGATGTCAAAGACTGTGAGTGCTTCACAGGGTATTTTTTCCGTCAGGACAATGCTGATGTGTTGTGCTATTTCTTTGAGAGGGTATGCTGTGATGTTTATTCCGTTTAACAGCACGCTGCCGCGCAAGGGTTTCTGAAAACCATCCATTGTGCGCAGCAAAGTGGATTTACCCGAGCCGTTGAGTCCTGTCAGGCATGTGAGTGCACTACGCATCAGACAGCCGTTGAGTCCCCGGGCGAGACATTTCTCGCTACCCTTCTCAATATAGCCAATTGACAAATCGTGAAAGCACAAACTGTAGTTATCCATTATCGAACGAAGAAATAATGTGTGTCTGACGCTTATTTTGTCTGTTCCATTTCAGATATAAACTTCTCCAGTGTTTTACCCTCACTCGGGCGCGCGTTCAGTTTACGCGCCAATGTCAGAAACTCGTCCCATGTACCGTCAGCAAGGGATTCTTTTTTGTGTCTTACGCATTGCAGGTATAGCAGTTGCATCCGCACACGATTTACACGGTCACGTGTTGTTTGGTCTGTAGCCAGTGCGCGTGCATCGTTGAGAATCCTGAATCCTTTTTTCACGAACTCGTCGCTATATATTTTGTCTTGTTCGCGGATGTATATATTGTAATGTGTGTCCTCCTTTACCAATGATTGGCATAGCTGATAGTATTCCATGATTTTCGGTGCAGCCGGACCGTAGAAGCCATATACAAAGTCACGTACCAGTTCGCTGACGTTTTGTTCGGGATTCCACAGGAGTTTTGTCACGACCCATGCTTTCATTTCGTCAAACTCTCCGCCGTTCGACTGGTATTGTGCCTCCTCGAAGATACCGATGGCCTTGTTTTGGGCAAAGGTCTTGATGTTGGGACCGAGAACTTGAAAGTTGGGCCATGGCGCCATGTATTGTGCATAGTCCACGATATAATCCCATATAAACAGATGCGGGGCTATGGTGCTCCATGCCCTCAGGTCTTTCATAAAGGCTTTGTTGGCAGGACATTCGTCAGACAACGGGTGGGCGAAACAACATTCTATGCTGCACAAGCGTATGACCACGTTGTCGCGCGGGACGATGTTAACGGGCGGTTTGCGCGAATATTGATAAGCAAATGTGCCGACGTATTTCTCGGGGAATTCCTTTTTCACCTCATCGGCTACCTGATTGACAAACCAGACTATCAGGCCTGAATGACCGCCATATTTTTCTTCAACGGCTTTGCACTTCTCGCACTCACAGAAACGTTGGTTGTCGTTTTGCGACAAACTGTAGATGCGATACAATGGGTAGTCGCGCATGGTCTGCATCAAGCGCTCTGTGCATATTTTCATCACATCGGGATTGGTCAGGCAGAGCTGGCCGTTGTTGATGCGCTTGCCATCGCGCCAAGCAAAATACTCCGGGTGTGTCTCGTAAAACTCTGTCGCCGGAACCAGCTGTCCCATGGTGTGTGCGCTCCAATAAGCCTCAATGTTCCCATATTTGTTTTCTGATGCACTCCATTTCATGTTTTCCTTATTATGCGCACTCCATTCGGGGGCATTGTCTACACAATAATAATTGGAGTAACGGTATCTTATAGCAGGCTGTTCGCTATGTGCCATGTCTTTCAGCTTCCATTCTTTCAGTTTGGGCACTTTGGTGCACTGGGGCGTATACCAGCGCATTCCCAGCTCATTCTCCAAGAATGCATATACTCCATACATCGTTCCGCGCTGGCTGCCGCCGTATATTATCAGATTTTTACCGACGGTCTGGTATGTGAACGCTTCGTCTGTCTGTTCGGGCTTATTGGTGCCGGTAAGACGTGCCACCTCACTGTTGAATCCTATAAAAATCTTGTGTCCCTTGGCTTTAAGGTCGTTAGTGACAGGAATGTCAGCTCCGCTGATGGCTTTCAGCCAGTCGTGCATCTCGTGTGCTGCTGTTTTCTCCGATACGGAAGCCTCAGGGGAGACGACGATGGTATATGTAGATTTTTGCTGATGGAAAAGATAAGTTGCCTGTGCTGTGAGCCAACTGCCCAGTGCCATCATAATGATAAAAAAAATGTGTAGGCGGTGTGTCATCATTATATAATATGGGATTAATATTATTGCAAAAATACAAATTATAAACCAAATGCCGCCTTTTTGCATCTGCATAGATTTTGTAATTGCGAAAGTACATTCCGTGTTATGCAAAAAAATATGGCGGTATGTGTGTTTTTTATATGTCGGGACGCGTAGATGGATTAAGCGCACCTTCCCTTGTGTGCCATCTGCTATATCCTGCCTATATGCTGGAGGGAAAATGCGTTGCTTCGGCCCGACAAGTTCTCCGTTCCATAGGCTGGAACATACATTCCATAGGGCGGAACTTACGTTCCATACCATAGAACCTACGTTCCAGCCCATGGAACGGAAAATATACCGGCATAAACAGTAAAGACCATGCGGGGATGACGATACAAGCAAGCCTGCAGACAGGCTGGCATATCTTTATTAGAGGATGTGCATTATGAAAACAACTCTTTCACGGCGTCGGCATGAGGTTTGTCATTATTTATATTTTTAAGTGAAAAAGTTGACGGATTAATGAAAAATTAAAAAAAACTAAACAAAATGTAATTTTTTACATCAAAATTTCTTAATTTTGTAACCCGTTAGGAAATTATTAACTCTTTAATTCTTTTCTTCTATTATGGCTGAGACAAAATATATTTTCGTAACGGGCGGCGTAGCCTCTTCCTTGGGCAAGGGAATTATTTCGGCTTCTGTGGGCAAACTGCTCCAGGCAAGGGGCTATAGTATTACTATCCAAAAATTTGATCCTTACATTAACATTGATCCTGGTACGTTGAATCCTTATGAGCATGGCGAATGTTATGTGACTGCAGACGGGCAGGAGACGGATCTTGACCTTGGGCATTATGAGCGTTTTACAGATATCCGTACCAGCAGAGACAATAATTATACCACTGGGCAGATTTATAAGAGCGTTATTGAAAAAGAACGTCGCGGCGATTATCTCGGTAAGACCATTCAGGTCATTCCGCACATTACGGATGAGATTAAGCGTTCAATTCTCTTTCTCGGCAAGAAAAATAAGTACGATTTTATCATAACAGAGGTCGGCGGCACCGTTGGCGACATAGAAGGGACGCCGTTTTTGGAGGCAATACGCCAGTTGAAGTGGGAATTGGGTAAACGGGCACTGTCCATTCATTTGACATACGTTCCTTACCTTTCCGCGGCAAAGGAGTTGAAGACAAAGCCTACGCAACATTCTGTCAAGGAATTACAGAGTCATGGTATCCAGCCCGACATCCTTGTGTTGCGCACCGAGAAAGTGCTGAGTAAGACACTCCGCAAAAAAGTGGCGGCGTTTTGCAATGTGGAGCCTGAGGCTGTTGTGCAGAGCATTGACCTGAAGACTATCTACGAGGTTCCAGTGCGCATGGAGGAGCAGCACTTGGACGTTACGATCCTGCAGAAATTCGGCATGGACGCAAAAGGCTCTCCCGACCTTGGTGCCTGGATGGATTTTCTGCAGCGCTGGCATCATGCCAAAGAGACGGTCAGAATAGGGCTTGTAGGCAAATATAATCTGCAAGATGCTTACAAAAGTATACTTGAGTCGCTTTCTCATGCTGCGACTTATAATGACCGCAAGCTGAAAACAGTATTTATCAACAGCGAGGAACTCACTGCGACGAATGTGGCAAACCAGATAGATAAAGTGGACGGCGTCATTATTTGCCCGGGATTTGGACAACGTGGCATTGAGGGCAAAATTATTGCTGCGCAGTATTGTCGCAAGTGTAACATCCCTACTTTCGGAATCTGCCTCGGTATGCAGATGATGGTTATAGAATATGCACGCAATGTTCTCGGTTATTCTGACGCTGACAGTGCGGAGATGAATACCAAAACACCGCATAAAGTCATCGATCTTATGGAGGAGCAGAAGACCGTCATTGATATGGGCGGGACAATGCGGTTGGGAGCCTACGATTGTTCACTTCGGAAGGACTCGCTTGTTTATAAAGCGTATGGCAAGTCAAAGATTGCCGAGCGGCACCGCCACAGGTATGAATTCAATAATTCGTATAAAGACGAGTTTGAGGCAAAAGGACTTGCCTGTACAGGTGTCAATCCTGCTACAGGATTGGTGGAGATTGTGGAGGTGCCGGCATGTACGTGGTATGTAGGTACGCAATTTCATCCGGAATACAGCAGTACTGTCCTACAGCCGCATCCGTTGTTTATGTCATTCATCAAAGCATGTATCTGATATGGAACAACTGAAACATGAATGTGGCGTGGCGATGATTCGCCTGTTAAAACCGCTGAGTTACTATGAACGGAAATATGGCTCAAGGCACTATGGTCTGAACAAGCTCTATCTTATGATGGAGAAGCAACACAACCGCGGGCAAGAGGGTGCAGGCATAGCCTGTGTCAATCTGGATGCTCCCGTGGGGACTGAATACATGTACCGTGAGCGTGCCGAGGGTAAGGATGCCATAACAGAGATATTCAAGCGTGTTGATGATAATTTCGTCGGTCAGTTATATATGGGCCATTTGCGCTATTCCACAACAGGCAGGCACGGACTGCAACACGTACATCCCTTTCTCAGACGTAATAACTGGCGCTCCAAGAATCTTTGTCTTTGTGGCAATTTCAATATGACTAATATTGATGAAGTGTTTGAGTTTCTTACGGAACAAGGTCAGTCACCTCGTGTATATGGGGATGCATACATTGCGCTCGAGCTTATGGGGCACAGACTGGATCGCGAGGTGGAACGCCTTTATGGCGAAGCGGTGGGACAGGAACTCGAAGGTGTGGACATCACGCAGTATATAGACAGCAATGTCTGTATCGCCAATGTTCTGAAGACTACAATGGGGCACTTTGACGGCGGATATGTCATGTGTGGACTGACTGGATCGGGTGAGTTCTTCGCAGTTTGTGACCCCTGGGGTATTCGTCCAGCGTTTTATTATCAGGACGACGAGATTGTGGTATTGGCATCTGAACGTCCTGTCATCCAGACGTGTTTTGATTTACAGACCGAAGATATTCATGAGTTGCAGCAAGGTCAGGCGCTCATAGTGCGCAGAAATGGCGAATCTTCTCTGCAACAAATCACACTTCCCGTCATGCAGGATAATTTGCCGGTCTCTTATAAATGTTCGTTTGAACGCATCTATTTCAGCCGTGGTTCTGATCGGGACATCTATCAGGAGCGCAAACGGCTTGGTGGTCAACTTGCGCCTGCCATCATGCAGGCTATTGACGGCGACGTAGCGCATACGGTATATTCTTATATCCCCAATACTGCCGAAGTGGCTTTTTACGGGATGACTGATGAACTCCGCCGGCTTAATCATGAGGTAAGGATAGAGAAAGTAGTGTGGAAAGATATCAAACTTCGAACTTTCATTACAGAGAGTGCCGAACGCAATGACCTCGCGGCGCATGTGTATGACGTTACCTATGGTTGCCTGAAGTGTGGCGAAGATAATCTTGTTATAATAGATGACTCTATAGTGCGCGGCACTACGCTCCGCGAGAGTATCTTCAAAATATTAGACCGCTTGCATCCCAGAAAAATCGTTATGGTCAGTTCCTCACCACAAATCAGATATCCAGACTATTACGGCATAGACTTGTCTCATTTGGAAGAACTTTGTGCCTTCCGTGCGGCTATAGCCTTGATTATAGAGCGCAACATGCAGCAGTTGATATCGGACACGTACACGGCATGTAAGGTAAAACCATTGGAAAAAAACCATGTAAGGGATATTTATGCCCCTTTCACTGTTGATGAGATTAACCAAAAGATTATTGAATTGCTTCGTCCTGAAGGCATGAAGACTCCTGTAAACCTGGTATTCCAAAGCATTGAGGGACTGCACGAAGCGTGTCCTCACCATCACGGTGACTGGTATTTTACAGGACATTATCCTACGCAAGGGGGCATCCGGATGGTGAACCGTGCCTTCGTCGATTATGTGGAAAACATACGGAAATCGCAATTATGATGAAAAGAGCAACATTGATATTAAGTGACGGGAGCCGCTTCGAAGGAAATTCGTTCGGCTATGAACAAGAAACCATTGGAGAAGTAGTGTTTAATACAGCCATGACGGGTTATCCTGAAAGTCTGACTGATCCCAGCTATGCGGGGCAGATACTTGTGATGACCTATCCGTTGGTGGGAAACTATGGTGTTCCGCCAACAGGTATGACCCCTGGCGGTCTCCCCCTGTTTATGGAGAGTGAGCGCGTTCATGTCAAGGCTCTTGTAGTAGCAGACTACAGCACTACATATTCACACTGGAATGCCGTGGAGAGCTTAGATGCGTGGCTGAAGCGTGAGAAAATTCCTGCCATTACCGGTATTGACACAAGAAGGCTGACAATGAGACTTAGAGAGCACGGCGTAATGATGGGTAGGATCGTGATAGAGGGCCAGGAGTCTGCTTCTACTCACCATCAAGATTATGGAGAAGTGAATTGGGTGGAGCGGGTCAGTTGCCGCGAGGTGATTCGGTACAATGAGGGAGCGGGACCACGTGTAGTGCTGGTTGATTGCGGTGTGAAATCTAATATCATCCGTTGCCTTATCAGTCGTGGCGTTGAGGTTATTCGCGTTCCTTGGGACTATGATTTCAACCAGCTTGACTTCGACGGTCTGTTCCTTGCCAATGGTCCTGGTGCCCCTGAACAGTGTGAGAAAACGGTAAATCATATCAGGACTTTTCTATCTGACAGACGGATACGCCCATGCATGGGTATCTGCCTGGGTAATCAACTCTTGGCTAGGGCGGCGGGTGCCAGTACATATAAACTGAAATATGGTCACCGCTCGCATAACCAGCCCGTCAGGCAGATAGGTACACCACGATGCTTTATCACAAGTCAGAATCACGGATATGCTGTTGATGATACGACATTGCCTTCAGACTGGGAGCCGTTGTTTATAAACATGAATGACGGATCTAACGAAGGCATTCGTCATAAAACCAAACCATGGATGTCGGCACAGTTTCATCCTGAGGCATGTTCGGGTCCGATTGACACGGAGTTTCTTTTTGATGAGTTTGTCTGTCATTTAAATAAGAATTTTGTTGGCTGGGAAACATTGGCGGAGGAAAACAATACATCATGTGCTCTACAGAATACCGGTATCAAAAAGGTTCTTCTGTTAGGTAGTGGCGCACTGAAGATAGGGCAAGCCGGAGAATTTGATTATAGTGGGGCGCAGGCTCTGAAGGCACTAAAGGAAGAGGGTGTCAAGTCAGTGCTTATCAATCCGAATATCGCAACGGTTCAAACCTCAAAGGATGTGGCTGATACGGTATATTTCCAACCTGTCACACCTGAGTTTGTGGAGCGTGTCATCAAGAAAGAGCGCCCCGACGGCATTCTGCTTTCGTTTGGTGGACAGACGGCACTAAACTGCGGTGTCGAGCTCTATAAAAAGGGTATTCTCGAACAGTATAATGTACAGGTATTGGGCACTCCCGTGCAAGCCATCATTGATACAGAAGACCGTGACCGTTTCATCCGGCGCCTGGACGAGATAGGGGTAAAAACAATCAAGAGTCAGGCATGCAATACTATTGAAGACGTCCGGCAAGCAGCCGCCAGTTTGGGTTTCCCGGTGATATTAAGGGCTGCTTATGCCCTCGGAGGCCTCGGCAGTGGCTTTTGTGACAACGAGACAGAGCTGGAAGCTCAGGCGGAAGAAGCCTTTTCCTTCTCGTCACAGGTCCTTGTGGAAAAGAGTCTGCGCGGATGGAAAGAGATAGAATATGAAGTGGTTCGTGACCGCTATGACAATTGCATTACTGTCTGCAATATGGAAAATGTAGACCCCTTGGGCATCCATACCGGCGAGAGTGTTGTCGTTGCTCCAAGTCAGACACTTTCAAATGCTGAATACCATAAACTGCGCGCGCTTGCCATAAAAATCATCCGTCACATTGGTATCGTCGGCGAATGTAATGTCCAGTATGCTTTTGACCCACAGTCAGAAGACTACCGTGTCATTGAGGTAAATGCCCGTCTGAGCAGGTCATCAGCATTGGCATCTAAGGCAACGGGTTATCCCCTTGCCTTTGTCGCTGCTAAACTCGGATTGGGCTATGGACTCTTTGAGTTGAAGAATGCTGTTACCAAGAATACTTCTGCTTTCTTTGAGCCGGCTCTCGACTATGTTGTGGTGAAAATCCCGCGCTGGGATTTGGCTAAGTTTCATGGCGTCAAGCGTGAGCTAAACTCATCAATGAAAAGTGTGGGAGAGGTGATGGCTATCGGCCGCAATTTTGAGGAAGCCCTGCAAAAGGGACTCCGCATGATAGGTCAGGGTATGCACGGATTCGTCGAGAATCATGAGATTACAATTGCAGACATCAAAAAGTCACTGCATGAACCGACAGACATGCGCATGTTTGTTGTTTCCCAGGCACTCATGACGGGATATACCATTGAGCAGATTTATCGTCTGACTAAAATTGACCGTTGGTTTCTGCAAAAGCTGAAACATATTATTGACATTGACTGCCGTCTGTGTGAGTTCAGACAACTGGCTGAGTTGGTTACATGTATGGAACCGTCGGAGCTTATGGAGATTCTGGAGGCTCCTGAGATAGTGACATTGTTGCATGAAGCCAAGGTCTATGGTTTCTCTGATTTTCAGATAGCGCGAGCTGTCGGTCTTGAAGATGTTATGAATATGGAAGAGGCGGGTCTTGTCGTGCGAAACTGGCGGAAAGAACTTGGCATAGTGCCGGAGGTCAACCAGATAGACACGCTTGCGGCTGAATATCCGGCGCAAACCAACTACCTCTATATGTCGTATCTCTGATAAAGGATGGATTTATCCGTCGGATGAACGGGATAAAACATCTGACGGTTTGTTCCGTCTTATATTAAGCAGGGTAAAAGTGTTTTTTTATCCCGACGGGTTTTTTGTTCCATTGGATGGAATGTAAGTTCCGGCCAATGGAATTTGTGTTCTATCCTATGGAATTTATATTCCACCCTTTGGGACGGAAAACAGATCAGCTGAAAACAATAGCCATGTCGTGGTGATGTATGGGAGATATCATGTTGCCGTGTGTTAGCCGAGCAAATCCGTTCAGGACGAGTGGTTTCCATACAGTTTGCTTATTCTCTGATATTAACAATTGGGTAAGCGTAACAAAAATATTGTATTTTAATTATTGTTTTCAGCTTTTTTGTATCTTTGTCGCCAAAGATTAATTGTATAAATTTATGAAAACGAAACTTCTGTGTTTATTTCTTTTGCTTGCGGGATGTGTTACTATCCAGGCGCAAAGCATACCTGAACCATTGCTAGGTGTTTCATTTGGTAAAAATGGTTTGGTGCTGAGTGGTACTGATGCCGCTAATCATACGGGCAAGGCATACAATACCTATCATACTTCCAATCTTTTTGACCCTATCAAGGAGCGATATTATGGTGCCACCAACTACACCGAAACAGGTTATTACTATGTTATGTACGATGCTGACGATGCTTTGGGTAAAGCGTTTGGCAAAGAGGTGACATGGGAAATTCTCTTCCGTCTGGATAACCAGAAATCGCAGGCTACGACCAATAATGCATCTAAAAAGATTTTAAGCAGTCAGGAGAGCGGTGGCTGGAGTATCATCCATACTGTAGGTACCGGTGTCCGTCTGGAATATGTCACAACGGGTAATGCCATTAATTATGTGTATGCTTCAGAGGACAACATTACCACAGGTCACTTTTATCACATTGTGGCTACAGTCAACAAGACGACAAATCTTGCCAATATCTATATTAACGGTAAACAGATGGCCAAGGATGTTAGTATCTCGGCAGATGATTTCCAGTTCGGTAACTTCGGTAGTCCGAGAAGGCAAAAGAATATGTGGTTCTGTATAGGAGGCGACAATGCCGGTACTGATACCCCGGGTTCTTGCCAGTTGTCAACGCGCGGCACATATGTCTTTGCCAATATCTACGGCAAGGAGTTGAGCAGTGCCGACGTGGCTGAGTTGTATAATGATGATGTCAAGTATTACACAGAGCCTGTCAAGCCTACTTTGAACAATGACTTGATTCTTGATGCTGTATTCGGCAGGGACGGAGACATCGCAGACAAGTCGCCTTATCAAGCAGAGATTGGCGTGAACAGGAAACCGGTTACACAGTATAATAGCGAGCAACGGCGCTATGAGGCTGTCCGTGATGCCGCTTCCTATTTTGATTTCTATTATCGTGACTATTTTTACGATCCGTCTGTTACAGCACAGTTGGGTGACGCATTCTCTTTTGAGGCTTATTGCCAGAATGCAGGAGACTACAGTGCTGCCCAATGTCCTTTAACCTGCCAGCAGGATGGCGGATTTGGTTTGGAGGTATATTCTAGTACCGGATATCCTTATTTGGTATGCAACACTGCAGGTTATCATGCTTCGACATCAACATTTGCTGCAGGTAAGGGAAGCATAGCAGGTAAGGAGGCAATCGGAACGGCATATAAACATGTTGTCGGAGTGTATGACCGTTTGAATAAGAAGACAAAACTTTATGTTGACGGTACATTGGTTAACAGTGCAGCGATGGAAGAGGGCGACAACCTGTGTTTCCCGTTTGCAGGTTTCCAATGGTTGGGTATCATGGCGGACACCCGCGCCAATGTGACACACGAGAGCAGC